>JAFDMG010000177.1 GCA_019306045.1 Deltaproteobacteria bacterium
CCGCCGTCGCCGAGGCTGAGGGCATAGCCGCCCCGGTTGCGCTCGTCGTCGGCAAATACCCGCTGCCCCTGCCGGCGCCGGTCGCGGGTCCGAATCCAGGCGGTGATGGTGAAATTGTCTTGCAGGTCGGGAAAATCCGGCAGGGCCAGGTAGCCGTCGTCGTTGAAGCGCCCGGCCCGACAGAGGCGGCCGTCATCAGTCGTGGTCACCCCGTTGACTGCCGTGCCGTCGTAACCGTGGCCGCCGCTGTCCCTGACCTCGCCGGCGCTGCCGTCCCAGACGCATTCGTCCAGGTACCAGGCGGCCACGGTTGGCGGCAGCGCCCGGGCGCGGGACGCCGGCAGCCACGCCAGCAGGCAAAACAGGACCACGAGGAAAAACCGCCGGGCGGCGGGACGGGAGTCCTGCCGGCCGCCGGAAGCCGGGGAAGCCGCAAGCCGACGGACAGCCATGGCTCAATTTACTCTGCAGGTGATCACAAAACTGAAGTGGGCGGGGATGCCGGTGCGTTCATCCGCCGCCACCCGCACCACTTCGTCGAAGTCGACCACCGCGAAGATCTTCTTTTCCCGCTGCAGCTGCCGCAGGAAGGCGACCACGGCGGCGCTGTCCAGGGCCCGACCGCTGATGCGGACCAGGGCGCGGCGCTCTGCCTGGCCGTCAGGCCCGGTTGCCGTCTCCTCGGCCGAGCTGATCTCCGTCAACCAGGCTTTTTTCGGCACCCGGCGGCTGATGGCGGCGACAATGGCGTACCAGTCCCGCCGCGACTTTTTCAACTCCTCCGCCAGCTGCACCTGGCGGGCCGCCACCTGGTACTGCCGCTCCAGTTCGTGCACCTGGTCGAGCAGTTGGCGGTAGTCGCGGCTGCGGGCCTCGACGGCCGCGTAGCGCTGCTGCAGCTGCCGCAGCCTGGCCGCCTGGCGGCCCAGCTGGTGCCGCAGGTAGAGGTAGTGGCCGGCCAGACCGAGGAAAAGCAGGAGAAACAGGGCCAGCAACAGACCGGTCCAGGCCGGCCGGGTTTCCCGGGCGGCGATGTGCTTGCGGCTGGAAAGGTTGATGCGCTGGATCATGCCGGCTCCCTAATCCCGGCGGGCCAGGCCGGCGGCCACCGCAAAGCGGGCGCCGTGCTGCCGGCAGCTTGCCAGTTGTTCGGGATCGCCCTTGAAGGCGCTGAAATCCAGGCTCTCCAGGGGATCGAAAATGTCGCAGGGAATCTCCAGGGTGTCAGCCAGGTAAAAATCCAGGTCCGGCAGCTGGGAGCCGCCGCCGGCCAGCAGGATGTGCTTGACCTTGCCCCGGTGCATGGTGGACTGGAAATAGTCGATCGTCCGGTGAATCTCCAGGGCCAGCTGCTGCATGTCGGCTTCCAGGGCGGTGAAAATCTCTTCCTGCAGCTTGCCCTCCGCCAGCTTGTCGAACCGGTGGCGGTAGAAGGACAGACCGTGTTCCCGGAGCAGCTGGCGGGCCAGTTCTTCGTCCAGGTTGCGGTGCAGGGCCAGGGAGGCGGCCCAGGCGCGGGGCGAGACCGCCACCCGCCGGGTGATCACCGGCAGGCCGCCGCTGATGATCAGGATGGTGGTTCCCAGGCCGCCGATGTTGACCACCAGGGAATTCTCGCTGCCGGTATCCGGGAAACAGAGCTGCCAGGTCGAAGTCAGGACGATCTCCTCCGGCTCCAGGTACTGAACCCGCAGCCCCAGGCCGTCAAACAGCGACTCGATCCGCAGCACGTCGTCCTGCTTGGCCAGGTAAACCCGCACCGCCAGCAGCTGGCGGCCGCCCTCGCTGACCTTGCCCAGCACCAGGTGGTCGCGCTGGAAAATGTCCGGGGACTGCTCCATCTTTTCCTTGAGGGCCCAGTAGATCGCCTGTTCCAGGTCCTTGTCGGCCATTTCCGGCAGCTGGAGATCCTGGCGGCTGACCAGCTGGGTCGGCAGCGGCAGGGCAACAGGCAGGTCGCGGTCGAGATAGGCCGCCATGATCTGCCGCAGCTCTTCGGCGAAAAACTTCTCGATCTCCGGGTCGTGCAGGTGCGGCAGCGGCCGGCTGTACTCGCGGTAGAGGATGTCTTCCACCAGCGGCGACTTCCCCCGCGGGTCGGCCAGGATCATTTTCAGCGCCGACGGCCCCAGGTCAAGGGCCAGCAGGCGGTTCTTTTTCTTTCGCAATCGGAGCATTTTCTCGCTCATGAAAAGACAGCCGCCGGGACGGCATCCCCGGCCGTCAGGTCATAAAAGATAAAATTGCCGTCTTCCCGGTCGCCATGGATTGATGATCATTGCTGCAGGAATTTAACCACCAAGCGGCGCCGGGCGTACTCGGTGGTCGCCGGATCGCCGTCGGTGGCCGTCACCTGCAGCCGCCAGTAACTCGCCGCCTCCTGCCGGGCCTCGACTTCGGCCTGGACGGCCGCGAAGCGGTAGTAGAGCCTGGCGGCCGGGTCACCCCGGTCGAGCCGCACGATCCGGGCTTCCGCCGCGCCGCAGGCAGCGTAGTAGGCCCGGGCCGCCTGGATCTCGTTGCCGGCTTCCCGGCTGGAAAGATTGCTCATGCCAACCATCACCCAGCCAAGGAACGACAGAATGAGGATCATGAAGACGGCGGCAATCAGGGAAACCCCGCTTTCACTGCTGAAACGACCCTTCATTTTCCTCTATTCGAGCGCGGGAAGAAATACTTTAAACAAAACCGCACCGCTGCTGTCCGGTTAGCAGCTTGCGGGCGCCAACAAGGCAATTTTGACGCGGCAAGCGCCGGGAAAAACCACGGCGGCTCGCGAGGCCGCTCCTGAAAATAGCCCCTGCTGCCGCCGTTGAAGGCCGCGTGAAAACCATACCGGATGCTGCTGACAGCAAACAAAAAAACTCCCCGCCACTGATGGCGGGGAGTTCGGGGAGCGTCAACCGCGCGGCGGCCCGGCAACCGGCCGGCTACCATTCCTCCTGGCCGGTCTCATTTTTTCTGACCCGGGCGAACAGCCGCTTCCTTTTTCCCGTCGAGCAGCACAGCAGCGCCACTCCCGCCAGCAACAGCCAAGCCGTCGCCGGCTCCGGCACGGTTTCGAATTCGACCCGGTTGAAGTTTCCCCGGCCCGTGGGCCTGCTGCTGGCCGCGCCCCAGAGAACCACCGGCGAGGAACTGAAAGAAGCCCCGGACCAGCCGCTCAGGTATTCCGTACCGTCAACCAGGAAGCTGACCCCGTTTCCCGGCTGGTATTCCAGTACGTAGGAGTGGTAGCCCGCGCCCCCGCCCTCGATCGCATAAGAATGATTGGCGGCATACAACCTGACTATCGGATCGCCGTCGTCCTGGGTGCCGAAGTGGAGCTGGAAAATGTGGCTGCCGTCCCGGTAGCTGATAAAGGGAGAACCGTCGCCGGCGGCTGCCGGATCGGGAATGTCAGGAAGGCGCAAAAAGGCGGCAAGGCGCCAGCCGTAATCGTCGGCGGCCTGCACCTGGTCGGCAGTCAAAGCGTAACTGTAATAACCATAATAGCCTACTTGGTCATCGACGTACCAGGCATCGCAGCCGTAGCCGTCATCGGGACTCAGGGCACCGACTAAAACCCCGGTGCCGTTCTCATGGTAAGTCCATAATTCGGACAGCGGGTTATTCGCTCCTGTATGCAGGGCAATGGTGGTTCCGAAAACCGGCGGAACCAGGAACAGGACCAGCATAAACACCACTATCAACCGGGCAGTCGCACGGACAGTTATCATCTTTCTTCCCCCTTGCCCAAACTGAATTTACGCCGCCCGAGCAGCATGCCGACCATTCCCAGGCCCAGCAGCAAAATCGTTCCGGGCTCCGGCGTCAGCTGCACGTTGTCGGCAGTCAAACAACCGGCGCGATCGGCAAAAATCCCGATCGGCAGCGGGTCGTTGAAAG
>JAFDMG010000178.1 GCA_019306045.1 Deltaproteobacteria bacterium
CCGGAATTCCAGGTAATCGCCGCTGCGGGGATGCACGAAACCCAGGACCTCGGCATGCAGGGCCTGGCGGGGAAATTGGCGGAGAAACCGGTACTCTTCGCCGCCGGCATACCGGCGTTCCAATCCCTTCTTGCCGTATACCTGGTCGCCGACCAGGGGATGGCCGGCCTCGCTGAAATGAACCCTGATCTGGTGGGTCCGGCCGGTCTCCAGGCGGATCCGCACCCAGGTGGCGGCGGCAAAATCCTCCAACACCCGGTAGTGGGTTACCGCCCGGCGGCCGCCCCGGGTCAGGGAGGCCATCTTCTTGCGGTTTTTCGGGTGGCGGCCCAGCAGGGAGGTGAAAGTACCCGCCGGGGGCCGGGGCCGGCCGTAAACCAGGGCCACGTATTCCCGGGTAATGCTGTGCTCCCGGAACTGCACCGCCAGCTTCTCCAGGGCGCTTTCATTCTTGGCAATCACCAGGACGCCGGAAGTGTCCCGGTCCAGGCGGTGAACGATGCCGGGGCGCAGCTCGCCGCCGATGCCCCCCAGGTCGCGGCAATGGTGGAGGAGGGCGTTCACCAGGGTGCCATCCCAATTGCCCGCCGCCGGGTGGACCACCATGCCGGCCTCCTTGTCCACCACTATCAGGTCCCGGTCTTCATGGATAACCGTGAGCGGCAGCTCCTGGGGCTCCAGGGACGGCGGCGCCGTCGGCGGCGGCAGCACCAGGGAAACCCGTTCGCCGCCCGCCAGCAGGTGTGCGGCCTTGCACTGCCGGCCGTCGACCAGCACCCGGCCCTCGCGGATCAGGACCTGCAGCCGGCTGCGGGAACAGGAGGCGACCTTTTCCTGCAGGAAGAGATCCAGCCGCTGGCGCCGGCGGCCGGTAAACTGCAGCAAAATCTCCGATTTTTCCTCGTCTGCCATGAAAGGAAGCGGTGTGCCCCGAAGCGGGAAGCCGGCGGGCGGCCGCCCGTGAGAAGTGGTCTTTATTTGCCGGCCATTTTGGCCTGCAGTACTTTAGCAAGTTTTGCCGCTTCAGGGAAATCGTTTTTCAGCTCCAGGGCCCGCTGCAGACATTCGAGGGCCTCCGGCAGCTGTTCCTTGCCGATGTAGGCCCGGGCAAGGTTGAAATAAAGCACCGGGTCCTGGCCGCTGATCTCCAGGGCCTTGCGGTAGTTGGCGATCGCCTCGTCGTACATCTGGTTCTGGCGCAGATCGATGCCGAACTCGTTGAAAACATGCTTGTTTTCCTCCTCGAAAAGGGCTTCGATCTGGGCCAGGCGCAGGAAAATCTCCCTGGCGGCCTCCAGTTCACCCCGCTCCAGGTACAGCTTGCCCAAGCCGTAGTTGGCCCGGACGTTTTCCTCGTCCAGCTTCAGGGCGGCATGGTATTCGAACTCGGCGCTGTTGTATTCCTGCCGCTGTCGGTGCAGGTTGCCGCGGGAAGCGTGTTTGTCGGCTTCTTTCTTGCGCCGCAGATGGCCCTCGGCCAGTCTTTTGGCCGCCGGCACGTAATCCGGCTTCGGGGTGCAGCGCCGCTGGAACTCCTCGCGGTCAACCACTTCCTTGATGTTGGTCGGCTCCCCCTGGAGGTTGAGCAGGCTCAGCTCGATGCCGCCGTCCGGCAGTTCCCGGGCCAGGAAAATGTTCTCCCCCGTCGTCTGCCGCCGGGTAGCCCCGGTTCCCAGGGAAATTTTCACCTGCTCGGCGTAGTAGCCGTTAATTTTTTCCGCTGCTGCCATCGATCTCCCCCAGTCTGCAACCGGTTGCGGCCAGCTGCCCCGGACCGCCGGGAACAGTCAAGCTTTTCAGAACCAACATCGACAGAAAAAACATTTTTTTAATCTTTTCTTGGCCGCCCGGCGCCGCGGCCGCAAAAAACAGTACATCATCATATCAAGTATTGCCGCCGAACTGCCGAACATTCCTTACATGAACCAGGAAAGGCAGCCATCACCGCCCGACGCGGCTTTCATGAAACAGACGGCCGAAATTCTGGCCGCCCTCAACCGGACAATCCAGGACCTGGTCGAGGACAGGACCCCGCCTGCCCTTGACCTGCCGCCCCGGGAAAGCCCGTTTTTCCCTCTCTGCCGGCAGGTCAACCGGCTGCTGGCCAAGCAGCGTTCGACCCGCACGGCCGGGGAGATCTTCCCGGGCGCCCCGGACCATCCCGGCCCCCTGCTGGAAGCCGTTCTCCAGCACGCGCCCTATGGCATCATCAGCGTCACCCAGGAGGGCCGGATCAGCTTCTGCAACCAGCTTGCCGGCTTCATGCTCGACGAAACCCGGAAAACCACGCTGAGCGGCGCCAACCTGTTTGCTTTCCTGGAAAGCCGCCAAGTGGACACCGGCACTCTGCGGGAACTGATGGGATCCCCTCCCCGCCGGCACAGCCAGCGGACCACCATCACCTTTCCGGACCAGCAGAATCCCATCTCCCTCTCGCTGACCATCGTCGGCTACCGCGGCCGGCAGGAAGAGGAACAGCTGTTTGTCATTTTCATCGAGGACCTGACCGGCAAAACCACCCTGGCGGACGCCATCCAGTTCTACACCGAAAACCTGGAGAGCATGGTGGCGGAAAAAACCCGGGAAATCCAGGCGATGCAGGCCAAGCTGATCGCCAGCGAACGGGCGGCCGCCATGGTCACCACGGCCGGCGGCATCGCCCACGAACTGCGCCAGCCGCTGACGGCCATCATCGGCAACCTGGAACTGCTGACCTTCAACCACGAGCAAAAGGAGGAGGATCCGGTACAAAAGAAGCTCAACCTGGTCCTGCAGCTGGCCCTGCGGATGGCCGACATCATCAAAAAAATGGAACAGCTGGTGGAATACCAGACCCGGGACTACGTCAGCGGCACCCGCATCCTCGACCTGGACGAATCGAGCGCGGACAAAAAATGAGCGGGGAGGCGCCGCCTCCCCACTGATAAGCAAACAATCGTCTGGCCGGGGGCCCGCCCCGGCTTCAGGAAGCTCAGGAAAATCCCGAGCCGCCGGTGCAGCCGCCCAGCGACTGGCTCTTGCCCACGGCACAGGCAGCAACCTGCTTCACCGGTTCCGGCGCCCCGCACTGGGGACACCGAAGCTGTTCGGCGCCTTCACCCAGGCGCTGCAAAACCTCGAAACTGTGGCCGCAGGCCTGACAGCAATACTGGTAGATCGGCATCGTTACCCTCCGTTTCACTCACCGGCAAGATTGCGCTCGCAGCAATCCATGCCATATTTTTCCATCAACGACCTGACAATCAGCTTGCTGATTTCATCTTCCACCCAGTAGCGCATCACCACCCCTTCCCGCTCGGAATTGACCACGCCCTTGCCCTTGAGCACCGCCAGGTGCTGGGAGACGGTGGCCTGGGGAAGATCAAGACAACTCCAGAGATTTTTCACGCACGACTCCTGGGTCATCAAGGTCTGTACGATCCGCAGGCGAATCGGATGGCCCAGGACTTTCAAAATTTCCGCTATCCGCTGACAAATCTGATTCTGATCTTCCACTGGCGGCCCCCAAACGCGAAAGGTGAACAACCGTCAACTCCCGCCGGACCCCGGCAGGCCACAGGCCCCCTCTCAACCTGCGTCCACCTGCAGCTGAGCACGACGGAACGGTTGCCAATTTAACATTAATATATAATGATTATATAAAATGAAACCCCTTGAAAGTCAACCACTTCCTCACTGCCGGCGGTTTTCCGGTCCTGGCTCAAACTTCAGGGAAAAGTACCGAAAAAGACCAGGTAAGCGGCCGAAGGCGGGCGGCCGCCGGAAAAAAAACTTGTCTCCAATCGTCAGATATGGAATAGCTTACGAAAATTCCTATCCGACCGGGGAACTGATGGCAGACAACAGCCAACCGACAGACAAGCTCGACCTCGCCACCAGTACGCCTACCTTTCGATCCGCCCCAACACCAGGATCAACAACCCCGGCAACCAGGCCGTCAAGGCGAAGCTGCTGGCGACCATCAACCAGCTGATCAGCGACAGCCGCATCACCCACGGCCTGCTCTCCCGGGAGGAAATAACCGGGCAGGTGGAAGTTTACCTGGAAGGCTACCGCCGGCATGGCTGCTACCAGGATTATTACACCTTCCAGCTGGCCGCTCCGACCCTGCCGGCCAGGGGGGAGGACAGCCGGCTGGAGATGCTGATTGACCTGGAGCTGAAACCGGGGAAAGTCGTCGATGAAAAAAGCGGCCGGATAGACTTCCATGATCTCGGCTTCAGCGACAAGCTGGTGCTTGTCGGCCAGGAGATCGCCATCCTGCACCACGCCACTCCCGGGGTTGACGGCCAGACCATTTATGGCGAACCGATCCCCGCCGAGCCCGGCAAGGAAGTGGTGAAGCTCAAGTACGACCAGCGCTCCATTGCCGCCCGGGAGGAAAGGGAGGAGGAAAGCCGCACCACCGTGCTGGCGGCCGCCATCGACGGCTTTCTCTACCACGAGCCGGGCCGGGGCTATTTCCTCGACCCGGACGTCCTGGTCAACCAGGTGGACTTTTCCACCGGCAACATCGCCATCAAGGATTACGACCAGATTGAAACCTCCATCAAGGTGGAAGGTTCCAGCAATATTCTCCGGGACTCGGTCAAACCCGGCTTCACCCTGAAAGCCAGGGAAATCAGCGTCACGGGCAATGTCGGCCGCGGCGCCGTGCTCGAAGGCGAGGTCATCCGCATCGCCGGCATCGTCGACCCGGAAGTACTCATCATCGGCCAGGAAATTGTCATCGACAAAGTGGTCGGCGCCCGCATCAAGGGAGAGCAGGTACAGATCAACGAAGTGGTCCGCAACGCCCGGGTCGAGGGCCAGCTGGTGGCGGTGAAAAGCTGCCTGGCGTCGGAGCTGACCGGCAGGGAAGTCCTGATCACCGAGGCGATGCACTCCGGTACGGTTACCGCCGGGGCGTTCATCTATTGCCACGGCATCCAGGGCAGCGGCAAATCGGTCCTGCGGATCGATCCCTGTGAACTGCCGGCAGCGAAAGCGGAAGTGGAGGAAATCAACAGCAAACTGCAGCGGCTGAACCGCAAATTCGACCAGGTGCGGCCCCAGCTGAGCAAAAGAAAACACCTGCTGGCCCAGTTGGAAAGCGTCGTCACCGGCCTGCTGCGGCAGATCGAAAGCAACAAGAACATTACCCTCAACGAACACCAGGAGGTGGCAATCAGGCAGCTGGTGGTCAACGGCAAAATTGACGAGCTCGGCCAGCGCCTGCAGCTGACCATCCCCTCCCTGACCCGGAAAAGGCTGTTGTCCTACCACCAGTTTCACCAGGAAATTGCCGAATGGCAGCAGCGGGAAGAGGAACTGGCCGCCGAAGCCAAAAAATACAATTTGCAGCTGGCCGAGCTGAAACTGGGCTACACCCACGGCCTGATCATGCTCAACAGCCACGGCGGCGGCGACGTCCACCTGGCCTTTGCCGAACACCAGCTGCCTCCCTACCGGGCCGACAAGCCGATCCTGTTCAGCTTTTCCCGCTCAAAAAAGAAAATCATCGCCAGCCTGACGCCGGTCTCGCTGCCGGCCGGCGACCGCCGCCTGCAGCAGCTGAGCCCGGCGGCGATGCAGGTTTTCCAACCCTTCCTGGCCCCGGCGGCTTCATGAGCAGCGGCGGCAAGAACAGACTGCTCCAGGCGGCCGGGATTGTCAGCGGCGCCACTTTCTGCAGCCGCATCCTCGGTTTCATCCGCGACATGGTCACCGCCCGCTACCTGGGCACCAGCTACGTCGCCGACGCCTTTTTCGTCGCCTTCCGCATTCCCAACCTGCTGCGGCGCCTGTTCGGCGAAGGCTCCCTCACCGCCTCGTTCATCCCGGTTTTCAGCAGCTACCTGGAAAAAGGCGACCGGGAGGAGGCCCTGCGAATCGCCCGGACGGCCATGACCCTGGTCAGCATCATCCTGGTGCTGGTCACCTTGGCCGGCATCTGCGGCTCGCCGCTGATCATCAAGCTGATCGCCCCCGGCTTCCAGGACAACCCGGACAAGTTCGCCCTCACCGTCTTTTTGAACCGGATCATGTTCCCCTACATCCTGCTCATCAGCCTGGTGGCGCTGTCGATGGGCATTCTCAACTCCTTCGACCATTTTCTCGCCCCGGCCCTGGCCCCAGTGCTGCTCAACCTCTGCATGATCGGCGGCATCTATTTTCTCAGCCGGCCCCTGGGCAGCCCGGCCACCGCCCTGGCGGTGGGGGTGCTGTTGGGCGGCGTCACCCAGCTGCTGTTCCAGATCCCGTTTCTGAAAAAATACGGCTTTTCCTTCCGGCCCGGCTGGTATTTCCGCCACCCGGCCATCGGCCGGATCGTCAGGCTGATGGGGCCCTCCCTGCTCGGCCTGGCCATCACCCAGATCACCATTTTCGTCAACACCCTGCTGGCCTCTTTCCTCCGGGACGGCAGCATCTCCTACCTCTATTTCGCCGACCGCCTGGTGCAGTTTCCCCTCGGGGTTTTCGCCGTCGCCCTCGGCACCGCCATCCTGCCCACCCTGAGCAAGCAGGCGGCCGGCCAGCGCTGGGAAGATTTTTCCCACACCTTTTCCCTCGCCGTCCGGGCCCTGCTGTTCATCACCATCCCGGCGATGGCCGGCCTGATCGTTCTCAGCCGGCCGATCATCTACATCCTTTTCCAGCGGGGTCATTTCAACGCCACGTCCACGATCATGGTTTCCCAGACCCTGATTGCCTATGCCGTCGGTCTCTGGGCATTCGCCGGCCTGCGGATTATCGTCCCGGCCTTCTACTCCCTGGAAGACGCCAAGACCCCGGTCAAGGTTGGCGCCCTGGCCCTGCTGGTCAACGTCGTCGCCGCCGTCGGGCTGATGTTTCCCCTGCAGCATGTGGGACTGGCCCTGGCCACCACCATCTCCAGCAGCGTCAACTGCCTGCTGCTCCTCCACCTCCTGCGCCGCAAACAGCTGCGGCTGCCGGCCGGGGAAATTTTCGCCTCCCTGGGACGGACGCTGGCGGCCACCCTGGTCATGATCGCCGCCCTGCTGTTCCTGGCCCGCACCCCTTGGCTGCGGCCCGACTACCAGCACCAGCTGGCCACCGCCGGCCGCCTGCTGGTCCTGATCGCCGGCGGCGGGCTGGTGTACGCCCTCAGCGCCCGGGCGGTGGGCAGCCGGGAGATGAGCGCCCTGGCCGGCCTGCGCCGCCAGCGGGGCAAATCATGAGCTGGAAGAGCAGACTTTTCCGGGGTCTCCTGGTCCTGCTGCTGGCCTGGCTGCTGACCAGCTTCTTTTTCTACCGCGACCTGCGGAATTTTGCCCGCCGGCCGACGGTCAAAAAGACGACGGTCGTCAAAATCGGCAAAGGCAGCTCCCTGAAGGCCATCAGCCGCCAGCTGGCCGCACGGGGACTGATCACCTCTCCCTGGCGCTTCGCCATCCTGGTGCGGCTGCGGCAGCTGGAAAACCGCCTGCGGGCCGGGGAGTATGAACTGCGGGCCGGCGACACCCCCGCCGACATCATCGACCGCCTGGCGGCCGGCCGCGTCAAGGAATACCGGCTGACCATCCCGGAAGGGCTGACGGCAACGGAGATCGGCCGCCTGCTGGCCGGCAAGATCTGCCGGCCGGAGGAGTACCAGCGGCTGCTGACCGAC
>JAFDMG010000179.1 GCA_019306045.1 Deltaproteobacteria bacterium
CTCTCCTGCAACGACTGTTCGAAACCCTTGCGCACGGTGATGTCGACGGCGGAACCAAGCACCAGATCTTCGCCGACCAGGTTCAGCTTCACCGAGTTGAGGTCAACCCAGCGGGTGTTGCCGTCCTTGGTCAGAATCCTGATGTCATAACTCTCGGGAACCTCATCTCCCGCGAGGCGATGCCGAGCCCGGTTGACGGCCAATTCCCGGTATTCCGGATGTACCAGATCATAGATCTTGATAGCCGCCAGTTCATCGCGGGAATAACCGGTAAGCTCTTCCATGAACTGGTTGACATACCTGATGTTGCCGTCCCGGTCGTAGGTGTATACCGCCGCCTGCAGCTTCTCGGTAAAAGCCCGGAAAAGTTCCTCGCTCCGGCGCAGGGCCTGCTCGGTTTCCTTAATGGCGGTAATGTCCCGCAAGGTGGTCAGTATGACCAGGCGGTCATCCAAGTACACCAGGCCGGAAACCATGGCCACTTCCAGGGGGGAGCCGTTGGCCCGCAAGCAACGGCACTCGAAAGCCTCGGGAAGCACGTTCTCGGGATCGGTCATCCTTTCCCGCCAGTAGCGCAGCCGCTCCCGTACCCGCTGGTGATCGTCGGGATGAATGAATTCAAAGATGGAGCGTCCCTTGAAATCCTCCCGGTTTGCCACCTCCGCCAGCCGGGCCAGCGCCTCGTTAACTTCGATGATCACTCCCTCGCAGCTCATGAGCATGGGATCGGGAAAGCTGGTAAAGATGGTCCGGTAATTCTTCTCCACCCGGAGCAGTTCCCGCTCGTATTTCTGCAAATCTTCGATTTCCAGGACAATGCCGCTGGCTTTCACCCAGCCGGCCGTCAGCGCCCGGCCCTTGCCCAGGGCCCGCACCCATTTGATGGTACCGTCGGGAGCGCAGAGGCGAAAATCGATCACCGAGGGCAACAGGCGGTAAAGATCGCCGATGTAGGCGGCCATCTTGTCGCGGTCGTCCGGATGCAGGTACTTGAACAGGCTTTCCGGGTTGGTGTATTCTTCGTTCTCGACGCCGACGAAGCGCTTGATGGCATTGGCGGAAGCGACGTAGTTCCGCAGCTCTCCCCGGGGGCCGATCTCCGTCTGCCACAACACGGCGTCGACGGAAGAAACCAGATCGACGAGGGCGGAAAACTTGTCCTCCAGTTCCCGGTTTCTCTGCCGCAGGGCCGCCAGTTCGGCCAACAGCTCACCCCTGGTCATGCCGGCTTCACCGGCCAGAGTCTCATCTTTTCTGCTATCGGTCATCAGTCGGTTTTCCCCTGATAAAAATCCATGGCCATGCCGCTGCCGCCAGCCGGAAAGCGAAGGACAAGCCACATTTTTCTCTCATTCGGCAGTTTCCCGGTTTCCTGCACCTTTTTACCGCCCGGCGGCGGCGGCCGGCACCGCTCCGGGCGGCAAAAATCAAGCTTTCCGCCACCCCGCCGAAAACATCATTGCGCCCGCCGGCAAAATATGGTCAGTTAGACAATCACAACCGGTTTTATCCCCAAGGAACCAGCTTACATGCTCCGACAGGTCAGGCACCATCTCTTTATTCTCAACTATCTCGGCTCCCTGCTGCTGATTTTTGGCCTGCTGTTTATTCTGCCCCTGGTGGTCCAGCTGATGTACCACGAGCACTACCCCGCTTATCACCTGCTGACCGCTTTCCTGCTGCCCGGCGGCTGTCTGGTAGCCGTTGGCTTCATCCTCCAGCGCAGCGTTCCCCACCGGGTGCCGACCATCAAAGAGGGCATGCTGATCACTGCCCTGGCCTGGCTGGCGGCCACTGCCGTCAGCGCCCTGCCCTACATTGTCGGCTTGAACAAGCCGGTCATCGACGCCCTGTTCGAGGCCGCCAGCGGCATCACCGCCACCGGGATGACAGTGTTCACCGGCCTGGACCGGCTGCCGCGCTGCATGCTTTTCTGGCGCTCTCTCACCCAGTGGCTCGGCGGCATCGGCATCCTGACCTTTTTCCTGGTGGTCAGCTTCCGCGGCGGCAGCACGGCCGCCAATCTTTTCGGCGCCGAAGGCAACAAGATAACCACGCGGCGGCCGGTGCCGGGCATCCTGAACACGGTCAAGATCATCTGGAGCATTTACCTGGTCTTTTCCGGCAGCTGCTTTCTACTGCTCTGGCTGGCGGGCATGACTCCCTTCGACGCCCTCAACCACACCCTGACAGCGGTCTCCACCGGCGGCTTTTCCACCCACGACGCCAGCATCGCCTACTTTTCCGGGCGGCCGACAGCCTCGTTGCTGGAATACATCCTGGTTTTCTTCATGCTCATGGGCGGCATCAACTTTCTCATCCATTTCAAACTGGTTACCGGCGACTGGCGGGCTATCTACCAGGATTTTGAAATCAGGTGGTTCTGGGGCCTGCTGATCGGCACCACCCTGCTGATCATCGTCGACCACCTGTGCCATGCCCCCGGCGGCCGTCTGGCGGCCGGACAGCACCTTCACCTCGACCCGGGAGAGCTGCACCAGCTGGGCCGCCAGACCCTTTTCCAGGTCAGCGCCATCCTCACCAGCACCGGCTACACGGTCAAGGACATCAACAGCCCTTTTTTCCCGCCGATGGCCAAGCAGCTGTTCATCCTGCTGATGTTCGTCGGCGGCTGCGCCGGCTCCACCGCCGGCGGTTTCAAAGTTCTGCGGCTGGGCATCCTCTGGCAGGTGCTGGTGGCCGAGCTGCAACGCAGCATCTCCCCCCCCCGGCGGGTGCTGCCCATCGTCATCCAGGGACACATTATCGATCCCCGGGAAATCAGGCGGGTCACCGCCCTGCTCTGCGCCTGGCTGCTGCTGATCATGGTAGGCACCGCCGTCGGCAACTTCTTTTCCGACCTGAACAACTGGCAGTCGTTCTCCGGCATGCTCTCGGCGGTCAGCAACATGGGCCCGGCCTACTTCACCGTCGACAAGCTGGCTTCCCTGCACCCGGTGATCAAGCTGAACTATATTTTCGGTATGTTGGTCGGCAGGCTCGAAATCCTGCCGTTTTTTGTTCTTTTTTCCCGCCAGGTCTGGCGATAGGAGGATGAAATGCACATAGTCATTGCCGGCGGGGGGATCAGCGGCGCTTCACTGGCCGATCTCCTGGCCCACAAGCGGGATGACGTGGTGATTATTGAGAAGGACCGGGAGCGCTGCGAGCAGCTGTACGCCGAAACCGGCATCGTCACCATCAACGGCAGCGCCACCGACATCGGCACCCTCAAGGACGCCGGCATCGCCAAGGCCGACGTAGCCGTCGGCGCTCTCTACCAGGACAGCAACAACCTCACTTTCACCATCCTGGCCCACAGCTTCCAGGTGCCCCGCATCCTGGTCAAGATGCGCAACCCGGCCTACCGGGAAGCCTACGAGCTGGCCGGAGCCACCACCATCTGCAACATGAACGACCTGTTCCGCAACAAGATCATCATGGAGCTGGAAAACCCCGGCATCCGCATCATCACCAGCCTGGGCAATCTCAACAGCCAGCTGATCATGTTCACCTACCCGGAAAACAACGACCCGGAGGGAATCACCATCCAGGAACTTTCCACCACCGGGGTGTTCGCCAAAAACTGCGTCTTTGCCGGTATTCTCAACGAAAAGGCGGGCAAGATCGTCATGCCCCGGGGGCAGGACCGGGTCTTCCCGGGGGACAAACTTTTCCTGGTGGTCGACCAGAACCTCATTCCCGAGGTTTCCGACTACCTGGAAGCCATGGAGCAGGCCGGCCGGCAGCCCGGCGGCTAGCGCAGGGAGCGCACGGTCACCAGATTTTTCTGGGCATACTCGTTGCCGGGGTCGATTTCCAGGGCCTTCATGAGGCTCATCTCCGCCTCCTCCAGGCGCCGCAGGTGCAGCTGGGTCAAAATCCGGCTGCAAAGCTACCGTCCGCCGGAAGGCCTTGAGTGCCGACTCGTAGCGTTCCCGCTTGAAATCAATCAGCCCGCGGTTGTACCAGGCCAGGTAGTGGTTTTCGTCGAGCTGCAAAGCCTTGTCGACGTAGCTTTCCGCCTGGTAGACCCGGCCCAGGTGCCAGTAGGCATTGGCCATTTCAGCCAAGGCGGTGACGTTGTCCGCATCCTGGTCAAGAATCTTTTTACAGAGGGCAATTGCCTTTTCGTAATCCGTAATCCTTCGCTTCCGAGGCTGCCCGCACCTGGCGCTGCAAATCCGCTAAATCGGCCATGATTATCTCCTTCACAAAACCATCATGATCATGCTATCTGTGGCATCTGTTTTTTTCCGATACTGATAGAAAGCCGCGCGATTGTCAACCATCAATTTGCCGAAAAACTGCCGCCAGGCCTTTATCCCGACCATTATCGGCGGTTTACCCCTCAAAAACCGCTTTCTGCGGGCGGCCACCTGGGACGGCCTCGCCGGCCCGGACGGCGAGGTGACCGCCGCCCAGCTGGCCCTTTACACCGAGCTGGCCCGGGGCGGCAGCGCCCTGCTGACCAGCGGCTATACCAGCGTCAGCCCCGGCGGCCGGCAGCTCGCCGGGCAGAACAGTCTCCACCGGGATGACAACCTTGCTTCCTTTGCCCGCCTGGCGGCTGCTGTCCACCGGCACGACGCCCGGTTGTTTGTCCAGCTGGTCCACTGCGGCGGCCAGGCCGACCCGGCGCTTACCGGCCAGCCGGCCGTCGCCCCCAGCGCCGTCGACCATCCGCTCTATTCCCGGCTGCCGGCCGCACTCAGCCGCCGGGAGATTGCCGCCATCGTCGCCGAGTTCGCCGCCGCGGCCCGCCGGGCCCGGGACGCCGGCGCCGACGGCATTCAGCTACACGCCGCCCACGGCTACCTGATCAGCCAGTTCCTCTCCCCGGCCCTCAACCGGCGCCGGGACGAATACGGCGGCTCGCCGGCGAACCGCCGCCGCTTCCTGCGGGAGATCTACCTTGCCTGCCGGGCGGCCGTCGGCCCGGAACTGCCGATCACGGTGAAAATCAACGGCCGCGACTACCTGGAAGGCGGCCTGGAGCTGCCGGAAACCATTGAAACCTGCCGGCAGCTGGCGGCCCTGGGAGCGGCTGCCGTCGAAATCAGCGGCGGCACCCGGGTCAGCCGACCGCGGCAGCCGGTGATGACCGGCATCGACCGCCCGGCCAGGGAGGCCTATTTTTTCGCCGAAACCCTGGCCGTCGTCCAGGGGGTTGAAATTCCCGTCATCGCCGTGGGCGGCATCCGCTCCCCCGCCAGGGTCGCCGCCCTCCTGGCCGCCGGCATCGACCTGGTGGCCCTCTGCCGGCCGCTGATCCGCGAACC
>JAFDMG010000180.1 GCA_019306045.1 Deltaproteobacteria bacterium
GTGGAGTTCGTCACCCGCGACAGCAAGTTCAAGGTCAATCTCGGTCTCATCGGGGCCAAGGAACTGATCATGCGGGAGAAGGTGGACTTGCTGATGGGGACGATCAACAGCGCCCTGGCCCTGGCGATTTCCGACCTCTGCCGCCGGGAAAAGGTGCCTTTCCTGGTCACTTTTGCCAAGAGTGCCAAAATCACCGGCGCCCGGGGCAACCGCTACGTCTTTTCCGTGACCGAGAACACCGCCATGGCCGGCAAGGCGGGGGCCATCGGCCTGGCCAAAAAGCCATTTAAAAAATATTGGATAGCCGGCGATGACTACGAGTACGGCCATGCCATCGCCGACGCCGTCTGGAAAAACCTGAAGCGGCTGCGCCCCGACGTCAAGCTGGTGGGCAAGTCGTGGTGGAAGGTGGGTGAGCCGGATTTCACCCCCTACATTACCGCCATCATGGCCGCCAAGCCCGACGCCGTCATTGTCGCCACCGGCGGCCGCGACTGCGTGCCTTTTCTGAAAGCCGCCAAGGCCACCGGGCTGAACCGGAAGATTCCCTTTTACATGCACACCGCCATCGGCCTGTCGACATTGAAGCCCCTGGGGCTCGAGGCGCCGGAAGGGGTGCTGCGAGGCGCCGGAAGGGGTGCTGGGCACCACCAACTACTTCTTTTATTATCCTCAAACCCCGGCCAACGAGAAATTCGTCCGGGAGTTCCGGGCCCGCTACCATCGCTATCCGGCCACCGGGGCGGTCAACGGCTACCTGGCGGCCCATTTCATCGCCGCCGCCTATGAGAAGGCCGGCGAAGTCGACCCGGAGAAGTTCATCGACGCCCTGGCCGGCCTGACGGTGGCGGGGCCCATTGGCAAGGTTAGCATCCGCAGCTACGACCACCAGGCGATGGTGCCCATGTTCATGGGGGTGACCAAGAAGGTGCCCGGCTACGATTTCCTGATCGCCGACGACATTGTCACCATCCCCGGTCACGAAGTGATGCCCGAGATCGCCGAGATCATGAAGGCCAGGGGCAAGCAGTAAGGCTGCCGGTTCTTCCCGGAAACTTTCGAAAAAAATGGCCTGGCATTTCGACAGCACCGCCCTGCAGCAGCAGCTGCTGGTGGGCCTGAGCCGGACGACGATCCTTTTCATCGTCTCCTCCGGTCTCACCCTGGTACTCGGGGTGTTGCGGATTCCCAACATCGCCCACGGCTCCCTCTACATGATCGGGGCTTTCCTGACCTACAGCGTGGCGGCGGCGGTTGGCGGTCCCGCCGGCTTCTGGGTGGCCCTGCTGCTGGCGCCCCTGGGCGTCGCCCTGCTCAGCCTGGTCCTGGAGCGGGGCCTTCTCTGCCGCCTCTATGAGCGGGAGCACCTGATGCTCCTGCTCTTCACTTTCGCCTTCACCCTGGTGCTTGACGATTTGGTGAAAATGATCTGGGGTGCCGACTACCGTTTCTCCTCCTGGCGGGACCGCTGGTGGCGGCCGCGCTCTGGTACTTTACCAACCGGACGCTGATCGGCAAGATCGCCCGGGCGGCGGCGGTGGACCGGGAGATGGTCGGCGCCCTGGGGATCAACGTCAGCTGGGTTTTCGCCCTGGTGTTCGTCATCGGCTGCTGCCTGGCCGGCCTTGGCGGCGCCCTGGTGGCCCCTACCCAGAACATCACCCAGGGGATGGACCACGCGATCATCATCGAGGCCTTCCTGATCGTCATTATCGGCGGGCTCGGCAATATCTGGGGTGCCCTGCTTGGGGCCCTGATTTTCGGACTCACCGACGCCGTCGGCATTCTTGTCTGGCCCCAGTTCGCCATCGTTTTTCCCTACGTGGCCGTGGTGGCCGTTCTTCTCTACCGGCCCCGGGGCCTGCTGAAGTCGGTCTGGTAGACGATGGCCGCGCCGCGCGATTACCCGGAAAAACCCGGCTGGTTCCGGCTGCTGCCGCTGGTGTGGCTGGCGGCGGCAGCCGGCGCCGGCTTTTTCCTGCCCCGTTTTTACCTCTACCTGGCGTCGCTGATCCTGGTGGCCGGCCTGCTGGCCACCAGTCTCAACCTGGTGCTGGGCCACGGGGGCATGTACCAGTTCCACCACGCGGTTTTCTACGGCATCGGCGCCTACGCCTACGCCCTGCTCACCACCCGGGCCGGGTGGCCGGCGGCCGCGGCCTGGGCTGCCGCTCCCTGCGTTGCCGCCGTCCTGGCCCTGGTCATGGGACTGATCACCGTGCAGCTGAGCAAACTCTATTTCGGCATGCTGCAGATCTCCCTTGGCTCCCTGGTTTGGGCGATCGTCTACCGCTGGTATTCGTTTACCGGCGGCGATGACGGCATCCACGGCGTCCCGGTGCCGGCGGCGCTGGCCTCCTCGGCGGGGGCCTATTACTTCGTGCTGGCGGTGACCGCCGTTTCCCTGGCCCTGCTCTTTTTGGTGTCCAGTTCACCTTTTGGCCGCATCTTCCAGGGCATCCGGGACAACCCCGAGCGCTGCGCCGCCGTCGGCATCGACGTCCGCCGCCACCAGCTGCTCGGCCAGGTGATCGCCGGCTTTTTCGCCGGGGTGGCCGGGGTTCTCTTCGTCACCGTTGAAGGCTCCGTTTTCCCCGAACTGCTTTTCTGGACCCTGTCGCTGGAAATCATCATCATGTGTCTGCTGGGGGGCTGGTATACCTTTTTCGGCCCCCTGCTTGGGGCGGCGATCATCGTTGTCCTGCGGACCTTCGTCGGCATCTACACCGAGTATTGGACCCTGGTGCTCGGGGTGGTGCTCATGCTGCTGATCTACTTTCTGCCGGACGGCGTGCTGGGAGTTGTCCGGCGGCGGCCGTCGTCGGCCGGCGGCCGGTCCGGGGAGGAGTGCTGAATGCTGCGGGTGGAAAAACTGGCCAAGAGTTTTGCCGGCTTTCCGGCCGTCGGCGGCGCCGACCTGGAAGTCAGGCCGGGAGAGGTGGTGGCGGTGATCGGCCCCAACGGCGCCGGCAAGACCACCCTGTTCAACCTGATTGCCGGGCAGTTGGTTCCCGATGCCGGCCGGGTGGTTTTCCAGGGGGAGGATATCGCCGGCCTGCCGGCCCACCTCGTTTGCCGCCGGGGGCTGGCCCGTTCCTACCAGGTGGTGCAGATTTTCAGCCGGCTGACGGTGTTTGAGAATGTCCAGCTGGCGGTGCTGGCCCGGCGGCGGCAGGGTGCCGTGCTCTGGCGGCCGGCGGCCGGCCTGGCCCGGGAAGAGACCCGGGCCATCCTGGAGGCGGTGGGCCTGGAAAAACTGCAGGGGCGGCTCAGCGGCACCCTGTCCCACGGCGACCAGAAGGTGCTGGAGATGGCCATCGCTCTGGGCAGCCGGCCGCGGCTGCTGATCCTTGACGAGCCGACGGCGGGCATGTCGCCCGAAGAGACCGCCAGGACCCTGCAGCTGCTGCAGGAACTCAACCGGCAGGGGCTGACCATTCTTTTCTGTGAGCATGACATGGCCATGGTGTTCGCCATTGCCGACCGGATCATGGTCATGCACCAGGGAAAAACCGTCATCCAGGGCACTCCCGCCGAGGTGCGCGGCGACCGCCGGGTGCAGGAGGCCTACCTGGGAGCGGCGGAACCATGCTGAAAGTCGATCACATCCACACCTATTACGGTCTCAGCCACGTTCTGTTCGGGGTTTCCCTGGCGGTGCGGGCGGGGGAGATCGTCTGCCTGCTGGGGCGCAACGGCGCCGGCAAGAGCACCACCATGCGCAGCATCATGGGCCTGACCCCGCCCCGGGAGGGGGAGGTGGTTTTCCAGGGCCGCTCCTGCCGCGGCCTGCCGCCTTTCCGGCGGGCCCGCCTGGGAATGGGTTACGTGCCCGACGACCGGCGGGTGTTTGCCGACCTGACGGTGGAGGAGAATTTGCTGCTGGGGGCGGCCGGCGGCCGGCCGGGGCCGTGGCATCTCGACCGGGTCTATGAGTTTTTCCCGGCGCTGAAAAAAATCGACCGCCGCCGGGCGGGATTCCTCAGCGGCGGCGAACAGCAGATGCTCACCATTGCCCGGGCCCTGATGACCAACCCGGACCTGCTGCTCCTCGACGAGCCCACCGAAGGGCTGGCGCCCCTGGTGGTCGGCCAGCTGCAGGAACAGATCGGCCGTCTCCGGGAGGAGGGGCTCACCGTGCTGCTGGCCGAGCAGAACCTGCAGGTGGCCCTTGATCTCAGCGACCGGGGCTACCTGCTGGACAACGGCGTCATCCACTTCCAGGGCCGCAGCGAAGAGATCAGGGAAAACCGGGAACTCCAGCGCCGCTTCCTGGCGGTCTGAAATTCCCGGCATCCCGGTTCCGGCAGTTCCTGGCTATTTTTCCTGCCAGTTGGGCTGGCGCTTTTCCATGAAAGCCTTGATGCCTTCCTCGGCGTCGGCGGTGGTGCACATGCGGGCGAAAACCTCGTTCATGTACTCGAAAGCCTGCTGGTAGTCCAGGTCGGCGGCATTATAGAAACCGGTCTTGGCGATCTGCAAGGCGATGGGGCTTTTCGCCGCCAGGGCCGCGGCCCACTGCCGGGTTTCCTGCTCCAGTTCCTCGTCGGCCACCACCCGGTTCACCAGTCCCATCTCCAGCGCCCGGTCGGCCTTGATCAGCTGGCCGTCGAACAGCAGTTCCAGCGCCCGCTTGCGGCCCACCGACTTGCTTACTGGAATTACCGGGCCAACGCAGTTGAGGCCGACGTTGATAGCCGTCAGGCCGTAGCGGGCCGAGGACGCCATCACCGCCAGGTCGGCGGCGGCCACCAGGCCGGCGCCGTTGGCGGCGGCGACACCGTGCACCTGGGCGATAACCGGCTTCCGCAGGCGGCTGATGGTGATCAGCGGCTTTTCCATCGCCTCGATCCAGGCCTTGTATTCCATGGCGCTCTTGCCGAAAAAGTCACTGACGTCGATGCCGGCGGAAAAGGCCTTGCCGGCGCCCCGGATGATGATTACCCGGGTGTCGTCCCGCTCGTCGAGGGTTTCCAGGGCCGTGGTCAGTTCCCCGGCCAGCTCCAGGGTAAAGGTGTTGAGCGCCTGGGGGCGGTTGAGGGTGATCACGGCGACGTAGTCGCTGCCGATGGCCACTTCGATGGTCGTGAAATCCATAGCTTGTTCTCCTTTCCGCTTGGCAGGTCGGCATGGGGCAACCGGTACGGTTTTCAGTGCTTTTTGGCGCTCGCTTGCCTGTTTTTCTTACGGCTCGTGCCGCTAAAGTTGCCAAACTCGCCCTGCCGGGCTCAAACAAGGCAACTTTGACGCTTTACTCGCCGGGAAAAACAACGGCAGCTCACGATGCCGCTTCTGAAAACCGTACCGGCTGCCGCACCTAAGGCCGCGCGAAAACCGAACCGGATACTACTGTCAAAATAGCAAAAAAATTACCTGATGAACAAGTTGCAAATATAAGGGGCCGTTTTTACTCCGATGACAACGAAAACGGCGATAACCAGCGTTTCCAGCCCGGCCCGGAAGCTGACCTGTTT
>JAFDMG010000181.1 GCA_019306045.1 Deltaproteobacteria bacterium
GAAAAATTTTTCATCGCCCGGGCCACGGCGCCGACGTTCTCGTCGAGCTTCGGTTTGACCAGGACAATGGCAATTCTTGACAAGGCGGTATTTTCCCTGTTTATATTTTTATTATCAGCCATTGATAAATTCCAAAGCGGTTAAGATGGAAAACGGAAGGAGAAAAAAGAAATGGCAAAAGAGCCGGTTGTTTTCAAGCAGTACCCTTTCACGGTCGGCCAGCGCATCATTCGCCAGCGCGGTGACAAGATGGAAGACTGGGACGTCATCAAGGTCACCGATGAAGAAGTGACGGTCAAATGTCCCTTCCACGGCGATGTGCTGACCTGGAAACGAAAACATTTCTGGAGCACGTCACCCTGATCAGGCTCCTGCGGCGGCCGCCGTCAGGCCGACGGCGCCAGCTGCTGCCGCTTTACTTCAAACAGGATCACCGCCGCCGCCGTGCCGACGTTCAGTGATTCCAGCGGTGAATGCAAGGGAATGGTCACCAGGAAGTCGCAATTTTTCCGCACCAGCGGCCGGATGCCCTTGTCCTCGGCCCCGAGGACGACAATCAGCCGGCGGCGCAGATCGGCCTGGTAGAGATTCTCTCCCTCTGCCGCTACCGCGCCGGCCACCCAGAACCCCTGCCGGCGCCCTTCCTCCAGCGCCTGAACCAGGTTTTTCACCCGGCAGACCCGCAGATATTCCAGACCGCCCGAAGCAATCCTGGCCACCGTGGCCGTAATTCCCGCCGCCCGCCGTTCCGGCAAAATAATGCCCTTGACGCCGGCCGCGGCGGCAGTCCGGATGATGGAACCAAGATTCTGGGGATCGGTGATGCCGTCCAGGGCGACGATAAGGTCGTGGTCGTCGCCGGCGGCCAGCAATTCCCCGAGAGGGCAATAGTCAGCCGGGGAAACCTTGAGGATGACGCCCTGGTGCCATTCGTGGGCCGCCATCCGGTCCATTGCCGCTTTCGGCAGCTTTTTTACCGGCACCTGGCGCTGTTTGGCCAGATCCTCGAGGCCGGCATGGCGGCTGCCGGCATGTTCATGGCAGTATAGGGCCTCAACGGTCCGGCTGCCGGCCAGCAGGACTTCCCTGACCGCGTTGATGCCCAGCACCAGGTCGGTTCCCGGAATGGCCGTCCGTTTCTGACTCACGTTGATCCCGCTTACTCGCGGTCGCCGAAAAAGCGGTAGCCGACGATTTTTTCCCACCAGGAAGGTTCCCGGTTTTCTTCGCCGTTGGCAACCGCCGCTTCCGATTCCCTGGCCGCCTGCAGGCTGGGCAGCTCAGAACTGCCGGCCAAAACTTTATCAACCGCCTGCTGGTAGTTGGCCAGTTGCTTTTTCAGCAGGTCCCTTTCCTCTTCCAGTCCGGCAACCACGCTTTCCATGTCTTTGGCCTTGGCGGCGTCAATCTGTTTGAAGGTGTTCGCCAGGCCCGAGAGGTCGCTAATGGAACGCTCAATAACCTTTACCTGGTTCTGAATTTCCATCATTGCCTGTTTGTCTTCAAGCACAACTACGCGCTGGCTATAACCTTTCAGGGTTTTCAACTCCGACGACAGGGACGAAACCCGGGAGCTCAACTTCATGATCCAAAGGCCCGACACCCCAATGCTGATGAAAATCAATACCAGCAGAATGGCAACAATCAGCATGCCTGAAAAAGTCTTTTTTTCCTTGTCTTCGAGCACTTTTTGTTCCTGTTCCGGCTTTGTTTGTTCCTGTTCGGCCATGCGATCCCCCTTCTTCAAAATGAAATTTTCATGTTCAGGAATTGTTACCATATCAGGCCGAAGATTGACAATAAAAATTGATGGCTTCGCAAAAACTCCATCTTCTTCGTCAGGCTGCAACCTTTGTTACTTATCTATCAAAATTGGTTTTTCCGGAAAACTCCAATTCATGTTTTTTCACTAGGATATTATTGAAAACCGGCGGCAAATATGTTAGTTGTGCAACTCTTCGGATCACGCAGCTTTGTGAACACCCTCTTCAAGGAGATTGAAATGGATGAATTTCGGCGCATTAACCGGCTCCCCCCTTATGTTTTCAGCATCGTCAATGAACTGAAAATGGATGCCAGGAGGAAGGGGGAGGACATTATTGACCTGGGAATGGGCAATCCCGACCTGCCTACTCCGCAGCACATCGTCGACAAGCTCGCGGAAGCCATCTACAATCCCAAAAATCACCGTTATTCCGCTTCCAAGGGCATTGCCAAATTGCGCCTGGCGATTGCCAACTGGTATCAGAGACGCTACCAGATCGAGCTTGACCCCGACCGGGAAACGGTGGTGACCATTGGGGCCAAGGAAGGGCTTTCCCACCTGGCCCTGGCGATCGTCAACCCGGGCGACGTGGTTTTCGTCCCCTCCCCGGCCTACCCCATTCATCCATATTCGATTATCATTGCCGGGGGCGATCTGCGCAGTATTCCCCTGTCGCCGGATCGCGATTTTTTCGAGGATTTACTCTCCGCCACCAAGCTCACCTGGCCGCGGCCGAAAATGGTGATTGTCAGCTATCCGCACAATCCCACTACCACGGTTGTCGATTTGGAATTCTTCCGGAAGCTGGTGGATTTCGCCCGGGAGCATTCCCTGATTATTGTTCATGACTTCGCCTATGCCGACATGACCTTCGACGGCTACCGGGCTCCTTCAATCCTCGAGGTCGAAGGCGCCAAGGATGTGGCGGTGGAATTTTATTCCGTCTCCAAAAGCTACAGCATGGCCGGCTGGCGGGTGGGCTTCTGTGTCGGCAACCAGCGCCTCGTCCAGGCTCTGACCAAACTTAAAAGCTACCTGGATTACGGCATTTTCCAACCGATCCAGATTGCCGCCATCGCCGCCCTGAACGGCGACCAGCAGTGCGTCCAGGAGATTGTCAACACCTACAAGCAGCGCCGTGACACCCTCTGTGACGGCCTGGCGAGAATCGGCTGGGAAGTGGAGAAGCCCCTGGGAACCATGTTCGTCTGGGGCAAGATTCCCGAGCAGTTCAGGGAGCTTGGTTCCCTGGAATTTTCCAAAATGATGATCCGCGAAGCCAAGGTGGCCGTGTCACCCGGCATCGGCTTCGGCGAATACGGCGACGACCACGTCCGCTTTGCCCTGGTGGAGAACGAGCACCGCACCCGGCAGGCAATCAGGGGAATTCGCCATTTCCTGCAGCAGCATTAGGGAGTTGAAACTATGAAAACCATCAATGTTGGCCTGATCGGCCTCGGCACCATCGGCACCGGCGTTGCCCGGGTTCTGCGGGAAAACAGCCAGTTGATCACCCGGCGCCTGGGAGCCGACCTGGTATTGAAAAAAATCGCCGATCTGGACATTGTCACCGATCGCGGCATAAGCTTCCCCGCCGGCATGCTGACCACCGACGTCAACGAAGTTCTGGACAACCCGGACATCGACATGGTCATTGAACTGATCGGCGGCTATGAACCGGCCAAAACCTTTATCACCCGGGCCCTGAAGGCCGGCAAGCACGTGGTTACCGCCAACAAGGCCCTGCTGGCCAAGCATGGAGATGAACTGTTTCAGATCGCGGCGGCGGCCGGCGTCGATCTTTACTACGAGGCCAGCGTCGGCGGCGGCATTCCGATCATCAAGGTGATGCGGGAATCGCTGACCGCCAACCGGATTACCGCCATCAGCGGCATTCTCAACGGGACCTGCAACTACATCCTGACCCAGATGACCGACAACGGCTCGGCTTACGACGACGTGCTGGCGGAAGCCCAGGAGCTGGGCTACGCCGAAGCCGACCCCACTTTTGACGTCGAAGGCATCGACACGGCCCACAAGCTGGCCATCCTGGCGGCCATGGCCTTCGG
>JAFDMG010000182.1 GCA_019306045.1 Deltaproteobacteria bacterium
GGGGTTGTGCGTCCAAAGGATGGCCGGAATGAAGAGCTCTCTCTCACCCCGGTAGCCGTCGGCGCGCAGCCGACCCCAGCCATAATGATAAACAAAAATGCCGCCAGCAGATATTTCATCGATTTCATGTTTTTGTCTCCTTAGATTAAAAAAGGCCTTGCGCATCATATAACAATATTATACAATGTCAACAAGATTGTATTAATACCTTACTCCTGAAAGGCTGTCAAAAAAACAAGAAATTGTCGGAAATACATTGAAGTAATGACGCAATCAATGCTAAATTCTTCAACCGACAGGAAATTTTTATTAATTATATTTTTTGTGTCGCCTTCGTAAAGCGAAAAACTTTGCACCTCTGTTTCTACCTTCCACATATTGTCCCATAATATTTTTTCCGAAGAAAATTCCACCTCCCCCGTCTTTAGCCAATAAGAGTACTCACCCAGAGTGCTCATCACGGATTTTTCCCCGTGGAAAAAGCAACCACATAACCAGACAGGAGGAGGAAATGAAAACAAGAATTTTATTATGCATCGCCCTGGCAGTCTTGTGGACGGTACCGACCGTCTCGGCCAGCGAAGGCGGCGTCGCCATCCAGAGGGTAATCACCAACACCCGTTCGGAGCTGGGCCAGCTGGCCACTTCGAGCAAGGCCAGGGAAATCACCGAGTTGATGAAGACCTTCGACACCCAGTACCAGACCTGGACCCAGACCTGCGGCGGCCAGGCTTTCGACCCGGAAAACGCCGGGGCAGGCTGCCGCCAGATGGCCGCCCAGATGCGGGAAACCGGCATTTCCCTCTACGGTAAACTGGCCGACTACCTGCCCGATGTCGCCGCCCGCTACGAACAGGGCGCCCGGGCCTCGAGCCGCATTCTCCAGCAGCAGCTGGGCGAGCGCACTCCGGCCGATCTCTACCGTGAAACCCTCAACGGCGTCGCCGAAACGCCTCGGCTGGGCAACCTGTCATCGGCTGACAAAGACAGTCCTTTCGACCTGGAAATGGACAGTTTTCCCGATCCCACCGAGGAAATGTTTACCGTTCTGGCCAACCTGGTTCCCGACCTGGGGCGGGAAATCCCGGAAGCGGTACGGGCCGGCAACACCAAGATCAGCATGATGAAAAAAGGCCGCCGGGCCCGTTACCTGGCCGACCGTTTCGCCAGGGCCAGGCTGGCGCTGGAAGCCAAACGGGAATACGGCGAGATTATTTTCAACACCACCAAGGCCGTCTCCGCCATGGCGAAGGTCCTGGGCATCCAGTATACCGGCACCAGGCTGCACGCTGTTCCGAACCAGAAAGTGCTGGAATATTACCGGAATCGCAGCCGACCCGCGGGCACCAAAACCGGCAACCCGCCAAGCAGCCCGGCGAAACCTGCCCTGGGCGGCTTTGAATCCCGGTCATAACGCCGGAAAACAGACAAACAACACCCGGCAGCATTGCTGGATTAAACCACGCATATCCAAAGGAGGCATGATCATGAAGACTACCCGTTTATCTCTTGTTTCGTTACTGCTGCTCGCCGTTCTGCTGGGCGTCGGCTGCACCGGTCTCCAGACCGAAACAAAATCCACCACCGTCCCGGCAACCGCGGCCACCATCGAACAAATTGATTCCTTTCAGCCCCAGGCTGCCAGCCGCCAGGCATTTGAAGTTATAGCCAACAACCCTTACAGCGAGAAATTCTTCGCTCGGGTTTTTGCCCGCCTGGTGAAACAGTGCCAGTCCAGCACCAGTCCGGAAAACGCCGATGTTATCTGGAACAACTTCATCCAGCCGCTCAAAGACTCCGGCAAGGTGCCTGCGGATTTGGCAACCTACACCTGGAACTGCTACTTCTCCCAGGATTTCGTCAGCCTGCCGAGCTACCAGGGCGCCTACAACTGCTGCCACCAGCTGGCCGACATCCGGGCGGCCCTGGAAAAAGAATACCGGCTCAAACAGGCCGGCTTCACCATCTGCCGTCAGGGCAGTCCAGACAGCCATTTTCTCAATGCCATGTACGTCTACAATACCCTGTGGGCTTCCTGCCACGAAGCCGATTAAAACAGCTGACACTCATGAAAAGGAGGAATACCTGGCCATGAAAACCATGTTTACCTTCACCATTTCCATTCTCTTGGGGGGGGCGCTCTGCCTCGCCCTGCTCCAGGCCGGCATTATCGTACCCACCGACGGCGGCCGGCTGCTCCCGGCTTTTCATGCCCCCGCCCTTCCGGCGGCAAAATCAGGACCGGCTCACGCACCGCTCCCGGCCGACAAACACCGGCCGGAAACAACCGCAAAAGTAAAAGTTAAAACACCGACCGCAACCCCGGCGGCGGCGGCGGCCGGCCCGCCGCCGGCCAAAACAGCATTAAACAAAACAGCACCGGACGCAACCGGAAAATCAGCCGGGGGCAGCGATCAGGCCGCCGCCGAGCGGATCATCGCCTTCCTCGATGATATCACCCCGCCCGGGCAGAACGGTCCATCGCTGGAGTCCCGGCTGACCGCCTTTATGCGTAACACCCTGAAACTTGATACAGCAACTGCCGACCGGCTGCTGCGCATGTGCTGCTGGAAGCATTTTGTCAGCCTCCAGGGGGTTGACGTCCCTGACCGGCAGGCCGCATTTGTCATGGAAAAGCACCTGAAGGCGGCCGGTTTCGCCGCCCAGGGATTAACACTGTTCTCTATTGACTTGGAGGCGGCCGAGGCCAGGATGAAAGAACTTGCCAAACCGGCCGCAACCGGCCGGCAGAGTGGCAGCTTGCCGTTGAGCGAGGAAACCCTATGACCACTCTGCTGAGCACCCTCATCCTGGCATTCTGCTGGGGTACGCTGTTTGTGGCTGCCGGGATCTTCTCCGGCTGGCTGACCGTCACCGGCATCCCCGCCTGGCTTACCGAACCACTGCTGCTGATTCACTACCACCTGCGGCTGTCGATCATCCCTTTCAGCGGCCTGTTCATTGCCTACCTGCTGCTGATTGCCAGACTGCGCCGGGAATTGACCAACGGCGAAACCTCCCTGGCTGCGCTCAGCTATTACGACCGGCTGCTGAACACCGTAATTGCCACTTTTTTCGGCGTCGGGGTCATCTGGACGGCCATCGGCATGGAAGGCGCCCTGGTCGCCGCCCTTGACGGCCTGCAGACGGGTGGGCAGCAGCAGGCGTTGACGGCTTTGGGCATGCTGGAAAAACTGGTCAACGGCGGTCTGCTGATCGCCCTGAGCACCACGGTCTTCGGCGGCGTCTGCGGCTACCTGCTGCGGCTGCTGAAAATCGTCCTCCTCGGCCGCGACTGGGATCGCTTCATCCTCGGGGAGCAGTTCGGAAAACAGGAAAAATCTTCATGAACCGGCGATTTGACATGCTCAGCGATGGCAACTCATCCGGGGAAGACCAGGTACTGGAAACGGACATCATGCGCTTCGTGGCCATCATCGGCATTATTTTCTGGATCATCTTCGCCCTGGTCAAGAGCATTCCCCTGCAGCCAACTCCGGCACCGGAGAAAATCAACCCGCCGGCAACAGCATCGCCCGCCGCTCCGGCAGTCCTCAATCCACCCGTCCCGCCACAGAAAGCTGCACCCCCTATCCAGAAAGATAGTCTCCCGGCAATACCCGTTACCCCGGTGCCGAAGGTCACTGCCGCACCGCAGTCCGCACCGGCAGAAGATCCACCGCACACGGCACAAGCACACCATATTCCGCCGACAAAGGCTGCCGCTTTTGCTGAACCTGCTCCTGTTCAGCCAGCAGTACCGCGCCCCATTGCCAAAAAAATTCCGACAGCTCAACCACCATCC
>JAFDMG010000183.1 GCA_019306045.1 Deltaproteobacteria bacterium
CCTCGGCGGCCTCGAAGACCTGCAGGAGGGCATTGTCCGCATCATCGGCGATCCCTACCGGCGGTTTGCCGAGGACCCGGTCCGCACCCTGCGGGCGGTGGAATTCGCCTGCCGGCTGGATTTCAGCATTGAGGAACAGACCCTGGCCGCCCTGCGCTTCGCCGCTCCCGGGCTGGCCACCGTGCCCCCCAGCCGCATGCGGGAGGAACTACGGGGCCTGTACACCAAGGGAACCACTTCCAAGGTAGTGGCCGCCGCCCGGGAGACGGGCCTCCTGGAGCACTGGCTGCCGGCCAACGTTCACCGGCAGGCGGACAAGGTTATCACCCTGCTGGCGGGAATCGAGCAGAGCTTCCCCCTCCCTGGAAGCCCTGGTCATCACCGCCCTGCTGCTCCCCGCCATCAACGAAGCCTGCCCCCCGGGCCTGGTCAACTCCCTGGGCAAGGTCCACGAGACGGTGGAAAAAGAACTTGAGCCCCTGGTGGCCGGCCTGCAATTGCCCCGCTTCCAGCGCCACCGGGTCAAACAAATCATCATCGGCACCTACCGGCTGACCAACGGCGACAAGAGGGTCAAAAGGCTGCGGAAACGGGCCGATTTTTACCTCTCCCTTTTCTTTCTCTCCCGGCTGGAACGGCTGTGGCCCGCCGAGCTGCGGAAAACCGCCGACTTTTGGCACCGCCAGTGCCGCCGCTGGTCGCCGCCGGCCAATTTCCCCTGGCTGTCGCCGGCTGACTTTTTTGCCGACCGCCGGCAAGCGGACCGATGACCCGGCTGATTATCGGGGAAATCGACTTCCTCAACTGCCTGCCCCTTTTCACCCGGTTGCAGAAAGGCGGCGGCAGCCGGGACGACTGGCAGTTTGTCAAGGGCGACCCGGCCCGGCTGAACGGCTGCCTGGCGGCGGGCAGCATCGACATCAGCCCCTCGTCCTCAATGGAATACGCCCTGCGCTCCTCCCGCTATTTTCTTTTTCCCCGGCTGGCCATCTCCTCCCACCGGGAGGTGCAGAGCGTCATTTTTCTCAGCCGGCAGCCCCTGGAAAAGCTGCGTCCCGGCACCATCGCCCTGACCAGCCAGTCGCTGACCTCGGTCTACCTCCTGCAGCTGATCCTATTCCATTTCCATCGCTACGAGCCGGACGATTTCACCTTCACCACCGGGGAAATCCAGCCGTTCACCGCCGACAGCCCCGCCGCCCTGGTGATCGGCGACCAGGCCCTGCATCTCTACCACCGGCCGCCGGCCGGCTTCCGGGTCTACGACCTCGGGGCCCTGTGGTACCGCTTCACCGGCCTGCCCTTCGTCTATGCCCTCTGGATCGGCAACCGCCGGGCCCTGGACAGCGGGGACAAGGAAGAGCAGCTGCGCGAGCTGCACCGGCAGCTGCTGGCCGACAAAAGCCGCCTGCCCCGCTTTTTCCCCGACCTCCTGGAACTTACCGACCGCCTGTATCCCCGCCTCTCCCGGGAAGTCATCCTCAACTACTGGCAGCGGGCCATCTCCTATGACCTCGGTCCCCGGGAACTGGCCGGCCTGCGGCTTTTCTACCGGCTGGCCCACGAAAACCGGCTGCTGGCGGCGGTTCCCCGGCTCAGTTTCTTCCCCGACGATCCCCAGGCCCGGACGGCCGCCGAGGCCATCCCCGGCCAGTGACAAGCAACCAGTTGATTTCTTTTGCAATTCAAAGATCAATTTGCTATTAGCTGAACAATGACGGTTTCGCCGCCCCGCCACCGAGACGAAAGGGAAGGACACCATGCTGCTGGGCAAAATCGACCAGGCCTGCCATGACCTGCGGCTCCTGCAGGACCGTTTCTTTGCCGATCACCAGGCCATGCTGACGGAGCTGTGCCGGGTAATGGGCGCAACGCTGGCGGGCGGCGGAACGATTTTCTTTTTCGGCAACGGCGGCAGCGCCGCCCAGGCGCAGCACCTGGCGGCCGAATTCGTCAACCGCTTTCTTCTCGACCGCCAGCCCCTGGCGGCCATGGCCCTGACCAGCGACGCCGCCGTGCTGACCTCGATCGCCAACGACTATGACTTCAGCGACGTTTTCCGCCGCCAGCTGGCCGGCCTGGCCCGGCCGGGCGACCTGGCCGTCGGCATCAGCACCAGCGGCAACTCGGCCAACGTTGCCCGGGCCCTGGAATACGCCCGCGAGCAGCGGCTGGTGACCGTCGGCTTTCTCGGCCGCGACGGCGGCCGCTGCCGGTCGCTGTGCGATTTTCCCCTGGTGGTCGCCAGCGACCAGACCCCGAGGATCCAGGAGGTCCACCTGCTCCTCGGCCACCTGCTCTGCGAACTGGTGGAAAGCCAGCTCTGCACCCGGAGATGCTGAATGCTCGATTGGGACCAGATAAACACCTATTCCCTGCGGGACCGGCCAAGCAAGGTCAGCAGCGCCGACTTCTGCCGGCCCGTCAGCGGCCGGGAAGACATAAGCACTTTCATTGATTCGCTGCCCAACATCCTGGGCGGCCGGGAACTGCGGGAAGTCATCGCCGCCGCCTGCCGGGCCCACCGGGGGGGACGGAAAATCATCTTCGCCATGGGGGCCCACGTCATCAAGGTCGGCCTCGCCCCGGCAATCATTGCCCTGCTGGAAAAAGGCATTGTCCAGGGGATCGCCCTCAACGGCGCCGGCATCATCCACGACTTTGAAATCGCCTATGCCGGCAAGACCTCCGAAGACGTGGCCGCGGTCCTCGGCAGCGGCGATTTCGGCATGGCCCGGGAAACGGGCGCCATGCTCAACGAGGCCATCCTCGCCGGCGACCGGGACGGCCTCGGCCTGGGCGAGGCCGTCGGCCGCTATTTCCACCGGCAGCGGCTGCCGCACCGGGAACAGAGCCTGGTGGCCGCCTGCCACCGCTGCCAGGTGCCCCTGACCGTGCACGTGGCCCTGGGCACCGACATCATCCACATGCACCCGGCCTGTGACGGCGCCGCCGTCGGCCGGACCTCGATGCGGGACTTCCGCCGCTTTTGCGAGCAGGTGGCCGGGCTGGCCGGCGGCGTTTATTTCAACATCGGTTCGGCGGTTATCCTGCCGGAAGTTTTTCTCAAGGCCTTTTCCCTGGTCCACAACCTCGGCCACCGGGTTGACCAGCTGACCACGGTGGCCATCGATTTCATCCGCCAGTACCGGGTCCAGGAGAACGTGGTCCGGCGGCCGACCATGGACAGCGGCAGCCGGGGCTACTATCTCACCGGCCAGCATGAAATCCTTTTGCCGCTGATCATCGCCGGCATCCTGGCCCGCCTGGACGCCGGACCGGCGGCGCGAGACAAGGAGTGCTCATGAAACTTGCTGAACGAACCCTGGGCATCATCGGCACCGGCAACATGGGCCGGGCCCTGGTCAAGGGTCTGCTGGCCGCCGAACCGCGGCCGCGGATCTACATTTACGACGTCGCCGAGGCCAGCCGCCAGCGGCTGCTGGACGAGTTCGGCGACCGGCTCCAGGCCGCGGCCGACAACCAGGAGCTGGTCCGCCGCAGCGACCTCGTCATCCTGGCGGTCAAGCCCCAGGTCATCGACCGGGTGCTGGCGGAGATCTCCCCGGTGCTTGCACCGACAAAGCTGCTGCTTTCCATCGCCGCTGGCATCACCCTGCAGACCCTGGAAAACGGCATCCCGGCGGCAGTCCCGGTTGTCCGGGTAATGCCCAACACCCCGGCCCTGGTCCAGGCCGGCATCGCCGCCCTGACCGCCGGCCGCCATGCCGGCAAGGAGCACCTGCAGCTGGCGGCCGCCGTTTTTTCCCGGGTGGGGAAAACGGTAATCGTCGAGGAAAAACTGATGGACGCGGTCACCGCCGTTTCCGGCAGCGGCCCGGCCTACGCCTTCCTGGTCGTCGAGGCCATGATCGACGCCGCCGTCGACCAGGGGCTGCCCCGGGAGATCGCCCGCGCCCTGGTCATCGAAACCATCGCCGGCTCCTGCGCCCTGCTGCGGGAAACCGGCCAGCAGCCGATGGCCCTCAAGGACATGGTCACCTCCCCCGGCGGCACCACCATCGCCGG
>JAFDMG010000184.1 GCA_019306045.1 Deltaproteobacteria bacterium
ATGGCGAACGAACTCTGGGCGGCGGTGCGCCGGCTGCGCTGGGACGATGAGATCCGGGCCGTTCTGCTGGTCGCCGAAGGGCCGATCTTCTCCGGTGGCGGGGATCTGCAGAGTTTCAAACGGGGACTCGACGAGGGGATTCTGAGCCAGGTCATCGAAGAGCTTTCGGCAACCCTCAACGCCACCGTGCTGGCCCTGCGGCGGATGGAAAAACCGGTGATCTCGCTGATCGACGGGGTCTGCGCCGGGGCCGGAGTCGGCCTCGCCCTGGCCGCCGACATCAGCATCGCCACCGAAAAAGCGCTGTTTGTTGCCGGTTACATCGGTATCGGCGCGGTGCCCGACGGCGGTTCGAGTCAGGCCGTGCTCGAAGCCCTGGGCCGGGCCCGGGCGGCCGATTTTTTTCTCAGCAACGGCCGCATCGACGGCCGCAAGGCGGCCGAGATCGGGCTGGTGAGCCGTTTCTGTGCAAGCGCCACCGCCGCAACTGAGGCCGAAAAGCTGGCCGCGGCTTTAAGTCGCGGCCCGGCTCGGGCCCTGGCCCTGACCAAGAAGATCCTGGCCCAGGCGCCGGGACTCTCGCTGGCGGAATATCTCGAAAGCGAACGCCAGGGAATCATCGCGGCCTCCCGGGAGGAGGATTTCAGGATCGGGGTCGAGGCCTTCCTGAAAAAGGAGCCCCCGCGCTTCCAGGGCAGCAAACAACCATAACTCCAGCGAAGTGGAGGGGAACTGTCCTCTTAAGCCCGGCCCGCGAGTTTCTAACCGAACAACAACACTGCCATAATTGATATACTCGCAAGAAACCGGATTTTCGCAACGACGCAGGTGGACTTTTTACGCAGCCATCATCATTGGGAAAGAAGAGCAAAAAAATGTCCGTAAACAAGGGAATCATTCTCGCCGGCGGGGCCGGCAGCCGGCTCTACCCCCTGACCCGCGTGGCCAGCAAGCAGTTGATGCCGGTCTATGACAAACCGATGATCTACTATCCCCTGGCAACGATCATGATGGCCGGAATCCGCAAGGTCCTGCTGATCTCGACCCCGGAGGACGTACCCCGCTTCGAAGCCCTGCTGGGTGACGGTCGCGGGCTCGGCCTGGAGATCAGCTACACCGTCCAGGAACGGCCCGAGGGAATCGCCCAGGCCTTCATCCTGGGGCGCGATTTTATCGCCGCAGAGCCGGTCTGCCTGATCCTGGGCGACAATATCTTCTACGGCAAGTATCTTTTTCTCGAACCGATCCGCAACTTCTCCCACGGCGCCCTGATCTACGGCTACTACGTCAAGGATCCGCAACGCTACGGGGTGGTCGAATTCGACGGCCAGGGACGAGCCGTAAGCCTCGAAGAGAAACCCCAAGCACCGAAATCGCACTACGCCGTTCCCGGCCTCTATGTCTATGACGGCCGGGTGGCCGAGCTCGCCGCCGGCATGAAGCCATCGGCCCGGGGCGAACTCGAGATCACCGATCTCAACCGAATCTACCTGGAGCAAAACGAACTGATGGTGCAGAAAATCGGCCGCGGCGTCGCCTGGCTCGACACCGGCACCCACCTGAGCCTGCTCGAGGCCGGCAGCTTCATCGGCACCCTGGAGCAGCGCCAGGGGCTCAAGTTCGGCTGTCTCGAGGAGATCGCCTGGCGCATGGGCTTCATCGACCGCAAGGGACTCGAGAAGCTGGTCGCCGGGATGCCGGTCTGCCCTTATCGCGGCTATCTCGAGGCGATCCTGAGCGAAGAACAGCAGCCGGCCCCGATCTTCTGAGACCCCATCTCCTCGCTTTCAACCCTCAACCTTCACCCCAGGACTGACCCCATGCCCACCATCCTCGTAACCGGCGGCCTCGGCTTTATCGGCAGCAATTTCATCCGCTACCTGCTTGAAGATCGCCCCGACGACTACCGGGTCGTCAACCTCGATGCCGTCACCTATGCCGGCAACCCCGAAAACCTCGCCGACCTGGTCGCGGACCCCCGCTACCGCTTCGTCCACGGCGACATCGGCGATGCCGACCTGGCCAAACAACTGCTGGCCGCAGAGCAGCCCGACTTCATCATCAATTTCGCCGCCGAATCACATGTCGACCGCAGCATCACCGGGCCGGCGGCCTTCATCGAAACCAATATCGTCGGCACCTTCACCCTGCTCGAAGCCTTCCGCGCCTATTGTGAAGCGGGAAACCGCTGCCGTTTTCTCCAGGTCTCGACCGACGAGGTCTACGGCGCCCTCGGGGCCGAGGGCTTCTTCAGCGAAACCACCCCCTACAGCCCCAACAGTCCCTACGCCGCGAGCAAGGCGGCGGCCGACCACCTGGTCCGGGCCTACCGCCACACCTACGGTCTCGATACCCTGATCACCAACTGTTCGAACAATTACGGGCCCTACCAGTACCCGGAAAAACTGATCCCGCTGATGATCGGCAATGCCCTCGAGGGCCTGCCCCTGCCGGTCTACGGCGACGGCCGCAACGTCCGCGACTGGCTCTACGTCAAGGATCACTGCCGGGCGCTGGAATTGGTACTGCGAGAGGCTGCAAGCGGCGAGACCTACAATATCGGCGGCCACAACGAGATGGAGAATATCGAGCTCGTAAAATTGATCTGCCACCAGATCGATGCCCGGCGCGGCCCCCTGTCCGACGGTCGACCGCGCACCGCGCTGATCACCTTCGTCGGCGACCGCAAGGGCCACGACTGGCGCTACGCCATCGAGGCCGGCAAGATCCACCGCGATCTCGGCTGGCAACCCCAAACCCATCTCCAGCAGGGCCTGGAACAGACCATCAGCTGGTATCTCGACAATCAGGCCTGGCTCGATCAGGTGCGGAGTCGGCATGAGCGAACTTCGGATTGAAAACGCCCTCGAGGCCAACAGCTTCTTAAACATCCTGTTCGACAACCTCAATTCGGCGATCTTCATCGTCGACCAGGAGGCCCGGGTCCGCCAGGTCAACCAGGTTTTCGAAAAGATCTTCGCCAGATCGGAGCCGGAGGTGGCCGGCGAGCTCTGCGGCAATGCCATCGGTTGCATCTTTCCGCTCTCGAGCGGCCGCGACTGCGGTACCTTGAAGGAGTGTCGCAGCTGCCTGATCCGCGGCGCCATCGTCAAGGCCCTGAATGAAAAAGTGGCGACCAACGGCCAGCTCCTCAGCCGCAGTTTCATCATCGCCGGCGAGACCATCCGCAAGCACCTGCTGATCTCGGTCAAATATATCTCTTACAACCAGCGGGAGATGGTGGTGATCATCGTCGATGACATCACCGACCAGGAGAACCACAAGCGCCTGCTCGAAGAGCGGCGGCGAATGCTGGAGAAGGATCTCGAAGCCGCGGCCGGAATCCAGTACAGCCTGCTGCCGGCGGCGGCTCCCGGAGGGCGGGATTTCAGCTGCGCCTGGCATTTCAAACCCTGCGAATCGATCGGCGGTGATATCTTCAACCTGATCGACGGCGAACGGCGGCGCCTGATCGGCTACCTGGTCGATGTCAGCGGTCACGGGGTGCCGGCGGCCCTGGTCACGGTTTCACTGACCCAGTTCATCCGCCACTATCTCGGCCGCATCTCCCCGGCGGAGGAGTTTTCCCCCCGCCAACTGCTGGAACAGCTCGACCGGGAATATCCCTATGAGCGCTTCAAGGCCTATTTCACGATGGTCTGCTTTCTGTTGGATGGGGAAAACCAGCGCCTGGTCATGGCCAACGCCGGCCATCCCTACCCGATACTGCTGGGACAGGCGCAGGACAGGAATCTGCGGCAAATCGAAGAGAGCGC
>JAFDMG010000019.1 GCA_019306045.1 Deltaproteobacteria bacterium
CAGTTTTCCGAGGTGGAGTGCAGGCAGGCAAGCTGGAGGCGCCACCCGGATTCGAACCGGGGATGGAGGTTTTGCAGACCTCTGCCTTACCACTTGGCGATGGCGCCCTTGCATAAAAAAATCAGCACCTGGACAATGCTGATCAGTCTGTGGGATTGGAGCGGGAAACGGGATTCGAACCCGCGACTTCAACCTTGGCAAGGTTGCACTCTACCACTGAGTTATTCCCGCCCACGACTGTTAAATGCCTAAATTCCCGACGCTTGTAAAATATTTTCCCGTAAAAGTCAACAGAAAAAAATCAACGGCAAAATTTATTCTTCCCGGTTGAAAAAATAGGGCATTGCCCGGGAGAAATATTCGTAACCGGTCCACAGGGTCACGATCAGGGCCAGCCAGAGAAAGAACATGCCAACCACGTGGGCATCAATGCCGAACAGGGGGTAGTGGATGGTCAAGGAAACGATGGCGACGATCTGAAAAACGGTCTTGTACTTGGCCGACCGGCTGGCGGCAATAACCACGCCCTGTTCCGCCACCACCGCCCGCAGGCCGGTGACCGCGATCTCCCGGCAGAGGATCAGGCAGACCATCCAGGCCGGGGCCCGCCCGAGGTGGACAAGCATGACCATGATGACAACAATGAGCAGTTTGTCGGCAATCGGGTCCAGCAGTTTCCCGAGCACGGTGACCAGGTTGTACTTCCGGGCCAGGTAACCGTCGATGCCGTCGGTGATCGCCGCGAGGACAATCAGGACAGCGGTAAGCAGGTTGACGACCCGCTGGTCAACGTAAAGCAGGACAATCAGCAGGGGAACAACTGCAATGCGGGAAAGGGAAAGAATGTTGGGCAGGTTTTCTTTTTGACGGAGAAATCGGGAAATCCTGGTCACGATTGTTCCAGCTCTTGCAAAAACTTGCGATTGATTTTTTCCTTCAACTCCTTGCCAACCTTGAAAAAAGGCAGTTTCTTGGGGGGGACCTTAATGGAGTCGCCGGTCTTGGGGTTGCGGCCGATGTAAGCCTGGTAATGTTCGATGTGGAAACTGCCAAAGCCGCGCAGCTCAATCCGGTCACCTTCGATCAGGGCGGACTTCATGGAATCAACCACCAGGTTGACGATGGTCTCCGCTACCTTGTGATTCAGGTTGGCTTTGATGGCCAGCTCCTCGATCATTTCGGACTTGTTCATGCCGCCCCCGGAAGAAGATGATGAAAATCAGGATATTGCCAATCGTTTAAACAGGTGATTTGTCCTGTTATAACGCAATTTTACCACGCCAAACTTCTTGTGTAATATCCATTTTGCCGACGGGTGTCAAGAAAAAAAATAGAAGAAAACTGGAGGCTTAATGCCCAATTGGCAAAACGGCACCGCCAGAGAACGCCGGTTATCTTTTCCGGAAGTAAATTCTAATGGGAACGCCGCCAAGATCCAGATATTCCTGGATTTTCTTTTTCAGATAACGGACGTATGACGTCTGAATACCTTTGACGGTGTTGCAAAAGATAACGAAAGTCGGCGGCACCCCCTTGATCTGGGTGATGTAGTAGAATTTCAGCGGGTGGCGGTGAATCAGCGGGTGCTGATGCCGGGTGGTGATCTCCGCCAGGATCCGGTTCAGTTTGCCAGTGCTCTCCCGGTAGGTCAGGCGGGCCGCCAGCTCATCGATAGTCGGCAGAATCCTGCCGACGCCCCATTTCCGGGCCACCGAAATTTTCAGGGCCCAAGGCCGGCTGATGAACGGCATGCGGTCGGCCAGCAGCTGCATCATTGCCTTCCGGTTGAAACTCTTATCGGCTAACAAGTCGATTTTATTGAAAAGAAAAATTATCGCCTTGTTTTTTTCCTCGGCCAGCGAGGCAATTTTGATGTCCTGGTCGCTGATGCCGGCGGCCGCATCGATCATCAGCAGGACGATGCGGGCGTAATCGATGCTGCGCATGGTGGCCACGTTGCCGTAGCCTTCCACCCGGTCATGGACCCGGGATTTTCGCCGCAGGCCGGCGGTGTCAAAGAAAAGATAGCGGTGGTCGCCGTGCTGCAGGGGGATTTCCACCGCGTCGACGGTGGTTCCCGGCTGGCCGCTGGTCACCAGCCTTTCTTCCCCCAGCAGCAGGTTCAGCAAAGAGGATTTGCCGACGTTGGGCTTGCCGATCACCGCCACCCGCAGGGGCTGGCGCGCCTCGTCGGCAGCGGCCGGCGGTGCCGACGGCAGGGCGGCGGTGATCTCGTCCAGCAGTTCGCCGATGCCCAGGCCGTGGGCGGCAGAAACGGTGAACAGCTTTTCCATTCCCAGCTGGTAGAAATCGTAGCTGTTGACCTGGTCGGCGCCCGATTCCACCTTGTTGACCACCCAGAAAACCTTTTTTGTTGTCTGACGCAGGTAGTCGGCCAGCCTGGCATCGTCGGGGGTGACCCCGCTTTTGCCATCCAGCAGGAAAATAATCATGTCCGCTTCGTCGATGGCCTGTCGGCTCTGCCGGGCAATGTTGATCTGCAGGCCGTTTTCACCCGTCATCACCAAGCCGCCGGTGTCAACGAGTAAAAACTCCCGGTCATTCCAGCGGGCGTCAGCAAAAATCCGGTCCCTGGTAACCCCGGGGGTGTCGGCCACTATGGCTTTTTTCCGTTTTATCAGGCGGTTGAAGAGAGTAGACTTGCCGACGTTGGGTCGGCCGACGATGGCAATGCAGGGTTTCAAGGCGTTATCTCCGCCGCCGGGTGGCGAGGGAGCGCCGCCGGTGGTGATGATTGCGGCTGCGGGCGGGGTTGCCGGGACGCGGCTTCTTTTTCTGGGAAGCGGGACGGAAATCAAGCCGGCACCGGACGGGATCGATCTGGTCGACAGCCACCTGCAGCTGGTCGCCGATGGTGAAGACCCGGCCGCCCGGTTCACCCACCGCCTGCAGCCGGTTCTCCTTCAGCTGGTAAAAATCATCAAAATACCTGAAAGGCAGCAGACCGTCCAGCAGCAGGGTATCGAGGGTGATGAAGAGACCGGCTTCGCTGATGCCGGCCACCAGGCCCGGGAAAGAGGCATCCGGCTGTTTTTCCAGGTAGAAGAGTTTTTTCAGTTTCAGGGCGCAACGTTCCGCTTCCTGGGCGGCCCGCTCCCGCTCCGACAGCTCCTCGCCGGCCTTTTCCCAGTCGACGGTAAAGACTTCCGGTTTTTTTTTTTCCTTGGCCGGCCAGAGGGCGGCTTTCAGCACCCGGTGCACCAGCAGGTCGGGATAGCGCCTGATCGGCGAAGTGAAATGGGTGTAATACTCCAATGCCAGGCCGAAATGGCCGGCGTTCACCGGACTGTAGCGGGCTCGCTGCATGACCTGAAGCAGGATCTTGTTGATCACCGGCGCTGCCGGGGTGTTTTCCACCTGCTGAAGCAGTTCCTGGAAGGCCCGGGGATGGATGGCCTGCCGCCCCTTGACCGCCAGGCCGAAACACTGGAGGATGTCCACCAACTGATTGATTTTCTTGGTTTCCGGCGGTTCGTGGATGCGGTAGAGGAGGGGAGCCTCCAGCCAGCTCAGGCGGGTGGCCACCGTTTCATTGGCGGCCAGCATGAACTCTTCCACCAGCTGGTGGGCGACGTTATGTTCCGCCGGTTTTATTTTTTCAATGTTGCCCCGTTGGTCGAGAACCAGGTCAACGTCGGGAAGATCGAAATCGATGCTGCCCCGCTGCCGCCGCTGGCGGCGCAGCAGCCGGCTCAGTTCGTGCATTAATTTCAACTCCGGCACCAGTGGCCGGCAGCGCTGGGGGATTTGCCGTCCCTGGCGGCGTCCCTCCAGGATGTCGGCCACCAGATCGTAGGTCAGCCGGGCCTTGCTGTTGATCACCGAGGGGCAGAAACTTTCCCCCGTCCGCTTTCCCCGGCGGTCAAACTCCATGATCACCGTGAGCGTGAGCCGGTCCTCGCCGGGGCGCAGGCTGCAGATGCCGTTGGAGAGTTCCTCCGGCAGCATCGGCAGGCAGTAGTCGGGAAAATAGATGCTGGTGCCGCGGCGATAGGCTTCGCGGTCGAGCAGGGAGCCGGGCCGCACGTAGTGGCTGACGTCGGCAATGCTGACATAGAGACGGTAACCGCCGTTCGGCAGCCGGTCGACGGTGACGGCATCGTCAAAATCCCGGGCGCTGGCGCCGTCGATGGTGACGAAATTTTTTTGCCGCAGGTCCGTACGGTGGTGCAGGTCCTGTTTGCCGACCGGCTGGGCCAGTTTTCTGGCTTCCTGGCGGCAGCCGCGGGGGAAGCGCCGGGAAAGCCCGTAGCGGCTGGCCACTACCCGGATGTCGACCCCGGGGGCGCGAAAATCGCCCAGCCGCTTGGTTACCACCACCTTTCCCGGCTCGTTGTCGGCCGGATAGGCGGTGATCTGCACTTCCACCGCCTCGCCGGGGCGGGGCTGCTGGTCGGATTCGGCATCGTCGGCCAACAGAAAAGTCGGCAGGGCCGGGCGGTTGAAAGGCACGACGACCAGGCGGCCCTTGTCCTGGTCAACGACCCCGACGAAACCGGTAAAAGCCCGCTCGATAATCCGCAGGGGGATGACTTCCAGTCGTCCCCGGCGGTCGGCGCGCAGGGAGGCCTCGAGGCGGTCGCCGTCAAGAAAACCGTATTTGTACCGTTTCCAGGGAGCGATTTTAAGGGGGGCGTCCGGCTGCCGGTCCCGGAGGAAAACGGCACTCTGTCCTTTGATCCGGATGGTTCCGGTTACTGTTTTTGCCATGATTCTGTTTCAGATGTCCTGGTCAGCCGGTTGCGGAACCGGGCAGGTTTGCCGGAACGGCGGCGAGATGCCTGCCGGATCTCTGGCTGGTTGTCGGGCAAGCAAGGGAAATGACTCTACGGCTGTCGGCTATGGGGGTAAAGGTGCGGTTGCTGAATGACGATGGAACAATATAGGGGGGACCATGGCCAATGTCAAGGGGAATAATGCCCCGAGGCCGCCGCTGTCAGTTGCCGGGTTGGCATTTTCGCTTTAAGGCGCCGGCAGCCGGCGGGCGGGTGACGATGATTATCGCACCTTGTGTTTTAACCGCTGATATTGTATGGCAATACTGAGAGCCGACCGGCGGGCGGTTTTGATGCCCGGCCCGCCGGCGGTGAAACATGGACCTCTCCCGGCAACGGCCGGCACGCCCTGGTCGCCGGCGACGGCAAAAAAAGATGGGATTTAGAAAAAATCTGGCTTACTCGGTTTTTGCCTGGATCATCCTGGTGCTGGCGGCCTTTGCTTTCAACTATAGCAAGGCGGTCGAAGAACAACGGCAAACCGCCTTCAATACCGCCCGGGCGGTGATTGACATGATCAAAATCACCCGCCTCTGGAATGCCGGTCACGGCGGCGTGTACGTGATGGTCGATGAGAAAAACCAGCCGAATCCCTACCTGCGGGATCCCCTGCGGGACATCGTTGTCAATGAGCGGCTGCAACTGACCAAAATCAACCCGGCGTTCATGACCCGGCAGATATCCGAGTTGTCCAGCTGTCTCAGTGAAATCGAGTTTCACCTCACCAGCCTCAAACCGATCAATCCCGGCAACCGGCCGGATCCCCTGGAAAGAAAGACATTGCTGGCATTCGCCGCCGGCGCCAGGGAAAAGGGAATTTTCATCAAGCGGAAGGGCAAAACCTACTGTTTTTACATGGTGCCCCTGGTGACCCGCGAGGCCTGTCTCCGCTGCCACGCCCAGCAGGGGTACCAGGTCGGCGACATCCGGGGCGGCATCAGCGTCCGCTTTCCCTTCACCCCGGAACGGCCGCTGCTGCCCATGCTCTTTGGCTATGTCGTCGTCGGCCTGGTTGGCCTGCTGGGCATTTTCATCTCCGCCGGCAAGCTGAAAGCCGCCTATGAAAAACTGGAGCGCCAGGCCAAGGTGGATTCCCTGACCGGGGTGCTGAACCGGTACAGTCTGCTGGAACGGCTGCCGCAGGAGTACCGCCGCTGCCGCCGCTACCGCCAGCCGCTGGCGGTAATCATGGCCGACGTGGACGATTTCAAGCTCTACAACGACACTTTCGGCCACGTGGCCGGGGACCAGTGCCTGCGACAGGTGGCCGCCATCATCAAGACATCCCTGGAGAGGGCCGGGGATTTCTGTGCCCGTTACGGCGGCGAGGAATTTATCGTGGTCCTGCCGGACACCGATATTGACGGGGCCCTGCACGTGGCCGAGCAGATTCGCAGCCGGGTGGAAAAAGCAGCCGTCAGTCATCCCCGCTCGCCGTTTGGGGTGGTGACCCTGAGCCTGGGAGTGGCGGCCGCCACCGAGCAGCAGCCGCTTTCCCCCGAGGAACTGGTCCGGCGGGCCGACACCGCCCTGTATCAGGCCAAACAGGAAGGCAAAAACCGCGTGCGGCCGTTCTCCCCCTCCTGAACGACAGGGAAGTCGATTTTGCCGCCGGTGCCGGCCTGCTGCCCGGCCTTCAGCTTGCCGGCGGCAATCTTAATTATTGATTTACCTTGAAAAATCAGGAATAAGTATGCTAGAAACTCAGTCCGTTTATTAAACGACTGTCCCGGTTTTTGCCGCTGCCGCTCCCCGGTCGGCGGCGGCCCGCAGACGCTGCCGTTGACGGCCGGCAAAAAAACCAGAAAACGAAAGAATTTTTGTGATGAAGGGTGATAAAGATTTGAAACCGTTTTACAAGAACCTGGCCCTCTGGCTGGTGATCAGCCTGATCATGATCATGGTCTTCAATGTTTTCAACAACCCGAAGACCAGCCAGCATGAAATAATTTTCAGTGATTTCATTGAACTGGTCAACAACGGCCAGATCGAGGAAGTAACCATCCAGGGGCACAACATCACCGGCCGCTATGGCAACACCTCGTTCAAAACCTACGTGCCCGACGACCCTTCCCTGATCAAGCTGCTGCGGGAAAAAGGGGTCAAGATCTCCGCCAAGCCGGAAGAGGCGGCGCCACTCTGGCAGACGGTGCTGATCTCCTGGTTTCCGATGCTGCTGTTGATCGGGGTGTGGATCTTTTTCATGCGCCAGATGCAGGCCGGCGGCGGCAAGGCCATGTCTTTCGGCAAGAGCCGGGCCAAGCTGCTGAATGAAAATCAGAAAAAGGTCACTTTCAAGGATGTGGCCGGCAGCGAGGAGGCCAAGGAGGAGCTGGAGGAGATCATCAACTTCCTCCGGGATCCGAAGAAGTTCACCCGCCTGGGCGGCAAGATCCCCAAGGGGGTACTGTTGGTCGGTCCGCCGGGCACCGGTAAAACCCTGCTGGCCAAAGCCATCGCCGGCGAGGCCGATGTGCCCTTTTTCAGCATCAGCGGCTCCGACTTCGTTGAGATGTTCGTCGGGGTCGGGGCGTCCCGGGTCCGGGACCTGTTTAACCAGGGCAAGAAAAACGCCCCCTGCCTGATCTTCATCGACGAGATCGATGCCGTCGGCCGCCACCGCGGCGCCGGCCTGGGGGGCGGCCACGACGAGCGGGAACAGACCCTGAACCAGCTGCTGGTGGAAATGGACGGTTTCGAGTCCAACGAGGGGGTGATCCTGATCGCAGCCACCAACCGCCCCGACGTGCTCGATCCGGCCCTCCTGCGTCCCGGGCGCTTCGACCGCCAGGTGGTGGTGCCGGTGCCTGACGTCAAGGGCCGGGAGGGGATTCTCAAGGTCCACGCCCGCAACGTGCCGCTGGCCAAGGATGTCGATTTCAAGGTTGTCGCCCGGGGCACCCCCGGTTTTACCGGCGCCGACCTGGCCAACCTGATCAACGAGGCCAGTCTGCTGGCGGCCCGCAAGAACAAGAACCAGGTGGAAATGGAAGATCTGGAGGAGGCAAAGGACAAGGTGCTGATGGGAGCCGAGCGCCGCAGCCTGGTGATCAGCCCCGAAGAGAAGAAAAACACCGCCTACCACGAGGCCGGCCACACCCTGGTGGCCCGTTTCCTGCCGGGGACCGACCCGATCCACAAGGTGACCATCATTCCCCGGGGGCGGGCCCTGGGGCTGACCCAGCAGCTGCCCATCGACGAGCGGCACACCTACTACAAGGATTACCTGCTCAACAATATTGCCGTCCTGATGGCTGGCCGGGCGGCCGAGGAAGTGGTTTTTGGCCACCTGAGCACCGGGGCCGGCAACGACATCGAGCGGGCCACCAAGCTGGCCCGGAAAATGGTTACCGAGTGGGGGATGGGCAAGCTGGGACCGGTGTGTTTCGGCAAGAAGGAGGAGCACATTTTCCTCGGCCGGGAAATGGCCCACGCCAAGGACTACAGCGAGAAAACGGCGGTGGAGATCGACGAGGAAGTCAGAGAGATCGTTTTCGGCTCCTACAACCGGGCCAAGGAGATCCTGGAGGAAAAACGCCGGGAGCTGGAAGCCCTGGCCAGTGCCCTGCTGGAAAAGGAAACCCTGAACAGCAGTGAGATCGACTGCATCATCGGCCTGAAGGAATGCCCGGAGGCCGGCGCCGGCCAAAATGCCGCCGGGGCGGAAAACGGTGCCTCCGAGGCTGCCGTCCAAGACGACCAGGCAGCCGCCGACGAACCGGCCCCCAGCGCCGATGCCGGGGAAGAAAGCAGCTGATGCGCAAGTTTTACGTCTATTACCAGGAAGTAGATGATCCGGCGGCCGCCGCCGGCCTGATCACCAGGATCGGCACCGACAAGCAGGGCATCAGTTTAATGAAAAACAAGCTGGTCCATCACACCCTGCGGGTGGGACCCCTGCCGCCCCGGGCGGCCAACATCGTCAAGCAGGAGATGCTGGCGGTCGGCGGCGAGGCGGCCGTGTCCCGGGGCGTCATCGACTGCAGCGCCCCCGACGGGCCGGTGCTGCTCAGCGCCACCCGCAAACAGTTTCGCCGCTTCCTGCAGAAAATGCGCTCCCAGCCTTTTTCCCTGCCCCGGCTGGCCGAGCAGATCCGCGAAGTGCTCAAAACTTACGACCAGCGGCCGCCGTTGTTTTTCCGCTGCCGGGGGGTGGAGGTCGACCTGCAGCAGCGGACGCTGATCATGGGTATCCTCAACGTCACTCCCGATTCCTTTTCCGACGGCAGCCGCTTCCTGGCCCGGGATGACGCCTTGCGCCAGGCGGCGAAGATGATCGCCGAAGGCGCCGACATTATCGACATCGGCGGCGAATCCACCCGGCCGGGGGCCGCCAGGGTCGGCCTGGACGAGGAGCTTGAGCGGGTGCTGCCGGTTATCGAGGCTCTGCGGCGGGAACACGAGGCCATCCCCATCTCCATCGATACCTACAAAAGCCGGGTGGCCAGGGAGGCTCTGGCCGCCGGGGCCGACCTGGTCAATGACATCAGCGGCTGCCGTTTCGATCCCGAGATGGGACGGGTGGTGGCGGCCGCCGGCGCCCACCTGTGTCTGATGCATATCCAGGGCACGCCGGAAAACATGCAGAAAAATCCGATTTATGACGATGTCGTCATTGAGGTGCTGGATTACCTGCGCCAGAGCATCGATCTGGCTACCGGGCAGGGCGTGGCGCGGGAAAAACTGATTGTCGATCCCGGCATCGGCTTCGGCAAGACCCTGGAGCACAATCTGGCGATCTTGAAACACCTGCGGGAGTTCCGGTCTTTCGGCCTGCCGGTGCTGGTAGGCACTTCCCGCAAATCGTTTATCGGCCGCCTGACCGGGCGCGAGGTCGACGATCGCCTGGCCGGCACCATTGCCAGCGTCGCCCAGAGCATCCTTGGCGGCGCCCACCTGGTCCGGGTTCACGATGTCCGGGCGGCCAGGGACGCCGCCCTGGTGGTCGATGCCATCCGCAATGCCAACCGGTGGCCGCCGGCTGCAGGAGGTTGATAAATTCTGACAAGCGGCGCCGGCCGCGGAATGCCGAACCGCCGCCCCCCGTTCCGGAATCTTGGAGCCTGGTTTTAGATGGTTGAACTGCTTTACAACTTCCGCTGGCAGGACATCCTGGACATCCTGGTGGTGGCCTTCCTCATCTACCAGGTGCTGGTGATCATCCGCGGTACCCGGGCGTTCCAGATTCTCCTGGGACTTTTCCTGATTTTCATCATCTACGAGATCTCCCTCTACTTCGGCTTCTACACCCTGAATTGGATTCTCAACGGCTTCCTCAGCTCTTTTATCCTGATCATCATCGTTCTTTTCCAGAATGAAATTCGCCGGGCCCTGGCCAAATTCGGCAAAACTTCCTTCTCGATCCATGCTTCCGAGGAACACCATTACCTGGAGGAGGCGGTCAAGGCCTGCCTGACCATGTCGCTGAAGAAAATCGGGGCGCTGCTGGTCTTCGTGCGCGAGAACAAACTGCCCAACATTATCGAGGGCGGCGTGCCTCTGAATGCCGAGGTTACCGACGCCCTGCTGCTGAGCATCTTCAATCCCGAATCGCCCCTGCACGACGGGGCGGTGGTGATCATGGACGGCCGCCTGGCGGCCGCCGGCTGCTTCCTGCCCTTGAGCACCGATCCAATGATCGACAAGCACTACGGCACCCGGCACCGGGCGGCCATCGGTCTGACCGAGGACAGCGACGCCGTCGTGGTGGTGGTTTCCGAGGAAACCGGCAGCATCGCCCTGGCCATCGGCGGCGAGCTGACCAACGATCACGACGCTGATTCTCTCAACCGGGTCTTGAACGAGCTGTTTTTCCCGCCCCGGAAAACCAACGAGGGCTTTGCTTTCAACCTGTTTGCCGGCCTGTTCCGCCGTCAATGAAGATAACCATGAAAAAATGACTGTATATCAAGGGTTTCAATGCTGAGAATTCAAGCTTTACTTTTTGATAATTTCACCCTGAAGATCTTTTCGCTGGTGATTGCCATCCTGCTCTGGTTTTTCGTCATCGGCGAAAGTAAGAGCGAGATCGGCATGGACATCCCGATCGAGTTTCTCGGCATGCCCAAGGACGTGACCATTGTCAACGATGTACCCAGCACCATCCACATCCGCCTCCAGGGACCGGCCACCCTGTTGCGGCCCCTGAAAGACAAGCCGCCGGTTTTCAGCATCGATCTGGCCAACAGCAAGACGGGGGAAAACATCATTCTCCTGAACAAGAAAAATCTGAAAAACGTGCCTCTCGGGGTTGACGTGGTTGATATCTCCCCGGTGACCATCGACATTGTTCTCGACAAGCTGATCGAAAAGGAGCTGCCGATTGTCGTCAAGACCAGCGGCAAGCTCTCCAGCGGCTACCGGGCCAGCCTGCGGGCCGTGCCTCCCTTTGCCCGGGCCCGGGGCACGAAAAGCTACCTGCAGAAAATCAACAAGATTTACACCAAGCCGGTGAACCTGGCGGAAATCAAGGACAAGTCCAGTCTGGAAGTGGCGCTGGCTTTCGAACCCGACAAGGTGAAATTCATTGAACCGCTGAAGGTGAAGGTTTTTGTTTCCATCAACGAGGAGCGCACCCAGAGGAGCATCAAGGGCATCCGGATCACCTTCGTCAATAAGCCGCCGAACATCGGCCGGGTCAATTACAGCAACTATTTTGTCGACCTGGTGGTTGACTGCCCCCAGACCATGCTGGTGGACAAGATTCGCAGCAGCACGAAGGTGGTGGTCGACCTGGCACCGCTGGCCCAGATCGAGAATGACAACTACACCACCTTGCCAGTGGCCGTCCAGGTGCCCGACAAGGTCAAGCTGCTGTGGGTCGACCCGCCGCAGGTGGACGTGGTTTTCAACCGCAAAAAATAACCAGGAAAAAGCAGGGTAAAGTCAGATGCGTAAACTTTTTGGCACCGACGGGGTGCGGGGCATTGCCAACATCGACCCGATGACCGCCGAAATGGCTCTCCACATCGGCCGGGCCACCGCCTTCATCTGCAAGGAGAAGGAACACCGCCACCGGATAATCATCGGCAAAGATACCCGGCTTTCCGGCTACATGCTGGAAAGTGCCCTGGTGTCCGGCATCTGCTCCATGGGCGTCGACGTCCTGCTCATCGGGCCGATGCCGACCCCGGGCATCGCCTTCCTGACCCGCAGCATGCGGGCCGACGCCGGCATGGTGATCTCCGCCTCCCACAATCCCTTCCAAGACAACGGCATCAAGATCTTTTCCCGGGACGGCTTCAAGCTGCCGGACCAGCTGGAAGAAACGATCGAAAAACTGATCTTCAACGACACTATCAAGGGACTGCGGCCGACCGCCGACGAGGTCGGCAAGGCTTTTCGCATGGAGGACGCCAACGGCCGCTACATCGTCTTCCTGAAAAACACCTTTCCCCAGCACCTGGCCCTTGACGGCCTCAAGCTGGTGATTGACTGCGCCAACGGGGCGGCTTACAAGATCGCCCCGGCCGTTTTCACCGAGCTGGGAGCCGAGATCATCACCCTGGGGGTGAACCCCGACGGCAAGAACATCAACGACGGCTGCGGTTCCCTCTATCCCAAGAAGCTGCAGCAGGCGGTAATCGAGCACGAGGCCAATCTCGGCATTGCCTTTGACGGCGACGCCGACCGGGTAATTTTCGTCGATGAATACGGCAAGGTGGTGGACGGCGACCAGATCATGACCATCTGCGCTCTTGAACTGGCCCGCCAGGGACAGCTGGCGGCCAACACCCTGGTGGCGACCGTCATGAGCAACATGGGGCTGGAAAAGGCCCTGGCCCCCCACGGCCTCAAGGTGGTCCGCACCCAGGTGGGCGACCGCTACGTGGTCGAGGAAATGCGTCGCCACGGCTACAATTTCGGCGGCGAGCAGTCCGGGCACCTGATCTTCATGGATCACAACACCACCGGGGACGGCATCCTTTCGGCCCTGCAGCTGCTGGCGGTGATGATCAGTTCCGGCCGCACCCTGTCGGAGCTGGCGCGGGTGATGGAAATCTTTCCCCAGGTGATGAAAAACGTGCCGGTCAACAGCAAGCCGCCCCTGGACCAGGTCGAACCCCTGGCCCGGCGGATCCGGGAGATCGAGACGGAAATAAACGGCCGCGGCCGGGTGCTGGTGCGCTACTCCGGCACCGAAAACAAGCTCCGTATCATGATGGAAGGGGAGAACGACCAGGTGATCACCGCCTACGTCGACGAGCTGGTGGAACTGGTGGAGAAAACCATCGGCGGCCACGACTGAAAAGGGTACAGGAGGACGGAAAAGATGGTAAGACTCGGGGTCAACATCGATCACGTGGCCACTGTCAGGCAAGCCCGGGGCATCGACGAACCGGACCCGGTGGCGGCGGCGGTGCTGGCCGAGCTGGCCGGCGCCGACGGCATCACGGTCCACCTGCGGGAGGACCGGCGGCACATCCAGGACCGGGACGTCTACCTGCTGCGCCGGGTGATCAAGACCCGGCTCAACCTGGAAATGGCCCTGGCTCCGGAAATCATCGCCATTGCCGAAGATCTTCGGCCGGATTCGGTCACCCTGGTACCGGAAAAGCGGGAGGAGTTGACCACCGAGGGCGGCCTCGACGTCATCGGGCAGCTGACGGCGGTCAAAGACGCCGTCCAGCGCTTCCGGGAACGGGGCATAATCGTCAGCCTTTTTATCGATCCTGACGACGAGCAGATCAGGGCCGCTCGGGAGAGCGGGGCCGACTACATCGAAATCCACACCGGCCGCTACTGCGAGGCCCGGACTCTCGCCGAAGTGGAAGCGGAATTTCAGTTGATTGCCCGGGCCTGCATCACGGCCAAAAACCTTAACCTGGGGGTCAACGCCGGCCACGGCCTGAATTACCGCAACGTCGGGCGGATCGCGGCCATTCCCGGCATCGAGGAACTGAACATCGGCCACAGCATCATCGGCCGGGCGGTGCTGGTGGGGCTGGAACGGGCGGTGCGGGAAATGAAAGCCCTGCTGTAGGAGCGGCAACCCATGCGCAGCATCGGTACCGACATCGTCAGGATCGAGCGGGTGGCGGCGTTGCTCGATCGCTACGGCGACCGTTTCCGGCAGCGGGTCTTCACCCCGGGAGAAATTGCCTATTGCCAGGGGAAAAAGCAGCCGGCCATCCATTTCGCCGCCCGCTTCGGCGCCAAGGAAGCTATGCTCAAGGCCCTGGGCACCGGCCTCAGCCAGGGAATCACCTGGAAAGACGTCGAAGTCTGCCGGCAGCGGGGCGCCGCCCCTTACCTGCGGCTGCACGGCCGGGCGGCGGAGATTTTCCAAAGCCGGGGTTTTCGGCAAACCCTGGTCAGTCTCAGCCATGAGCAGGAGTTTGCCCTGGCTTTCGTGGTCATCAGCTGATTTATGATCCATTTTTTCATTTGGCGGAGAAACTGATCATGCGCTTGGTAACCGCCCGACAGATGCGGGAACTCGACGCCCGGACCATCAACGAAATCGGGGTTGAGGGCCTGGTGCTGATGGAGCTGGCCGGCCGGGGCGCCTTCGATTTTCTGGTCCGGCAGGGATGGCTGACCGACCGGGAAGCCCCGGTATTGCTGCTGGCCGGCAAGGGCAACAACGGCGGCGACGCTTTCGTGGTCGCCCGCTGGCTGCTGCTGGCCGGCTACCGGCGGGTAACCATGATGCTGCTGGCCGAAAAGTCGGCCCTGCGGGGCGATGCCCGGCGGCGGCCAGGTACGGGAGATTACCAACCTGAGCGACTGGGTGGAGTTCAGCCGCAACGGCGACCGTTACCGGCTGGTGGTTGACGGCCTGCTGGGCACCGGCCTCAACAGCGAAGTCAGGGGGCTGTACGCCGCCGCCATTGAATGTCTTCCCCGGCTGGGGGACTACGTCCTCGCCCTGGACATTCCCTCCGGCCTCCACGCCGACCGCGGCGTTCCCCTGGGAGTGGCGGTCCAGGCGACGGCAACCGTGACTTTCGGCTAC
>JAFDMG010000185.1 GCA_019306045.1 Deltaproteobacteria bacterium
CCATCGTCCGGACCAGGTACTTTTTCATCACCACGGCGTCGCGGCCGGCATAACGGACATTGGGCAGGCCGTGACCATAACGGTGGTAATCACGGTTGCCGATAACCACGGCAAGCCCGTGAGGGCGCCGGCGGCCGCGGCGGATGTTCTTGTCCTGGTCGACGGCGGCGACCAACTCAACCGGTCGGCGGTCGGCCTTTGCCGCCCTTCCCCCGCCGAAAGCCGCGTCCAGGGCCGCTTTAACATCAAGCTCGCCGGCATTTTGCGTGGCAGCCGGGCGCGATTGCCGGGGAGCCACGGCAATGGTCGCATCGTCGTTGATGTAGGCCTCAAAAAGCTTGTCGTAGGTTTTTTTCAGTTCCTGGTCAGAAGCATAGCGCTCGTGCAGCAGCTTGGCCTGCTGCATGGCCGGGGCCCGCTCCCCGGCCGAAAAACGCCGGCAGAGCCGGTCGCATTCACCGGCCACCACTTCGTCCCAAATCCCGGCAAGCCGCCGGGGATAACGCTGCCGCCACCTGGCGGCCGCGGCCAGGGATTTTTGGCCCTTCCCGGCCCTGGACCAGGCCTGGCAGAGGGTGGCCGCCGCCAGCGGTGAATATTCGGCCCCCTGTTCCAGCACGGCAAAGCCCTTTTTCTGCTCGCCCCGGGTCAGCAGCGCCAGTCCGGCCCGCAGGTAGGCGGACTCGATCCGGCCGGCGGCGGTCTTTACCTGCTGATCGTCGGGCCATTGACGCCGCGCCGCGGTTATTCCCTTCAGGGCCGCCAGTCCCTTGCCGGCCTGGAGCCGGGCCTCGGCCAGGGTCGCGGCAATGGCCGGTTTGATCTGTTCATCATTCGCCGCCCGCTTCCAGGCCTTTTCGGCCAGTTTCAGCGCCTTTTGCCCCTTCCCGCCGCGGAAAATGATGACGGCGGCGCAGTCGTTGAGCCACTTGGCCCGGACGTCATCGCCGGCCACGGCCCGGACAAGATATTTCTCCGCCTCGGCCGGGTTGCCGTACTGGAAATAGGCAATGCCGAGATTGTAATTGTAGAGCGGCCGATCGCAGAGTTTCAGGGCCTTGATAAAAAGCCTGATCCCTTTTTCCTGGTCAGCAGGAAAAGTCTTTACCGCCCGGGCGGCCACCTCCCGGGCCATGTCGCAATAGTCAGCCGCCGGCGCCGGCACCGCAAAAAACAGCGCCAGCAGCCCGACCAACAACCAAATTACTGCACCATTGCTTTTTCTCTTCATCATTTACCTCCCTGGTTCACCAACCGCCGCCAGGACCACAAAAGATTTGCAACCTTCAAGAGCCTTGGCGCAGATCTTTCCGGGCAGTTTTCCGCAGCCAGACTGGCTGCTCTCCGGTTCTCCGGGTCGCTGTCCCTCTGGCCGGCCTGCCGGCCCGGCCGCCGTAACCGCGCCCCTGATCACCGTTTCGCTCCCTTCCCGCCTGCCAGTGTTTGCTTTACTGCTTTACTGCCGGTGCTTAACGCCCAGGGGACACCAGCCGGAAGCCGAGGTCATAGTCGCGACTAGCCGGCCTGCCCCTGAGGCGGTTAGCCGAGCGAACCCTCCCCGGTCTAAAGTCCCAGCTGCCGCCGCGAGAAACGCGGCTCGAACCCGAATCGGGACCCGTGGGATTACGTTTCGGGCTATCCTCATAGTAGTCACTAGAGTACCAGTCGGCACACCACTCCCAGACGTTGCCGCTCATATCATACAAGCCCAGACCATTGGCAGCTTTACCGCCCACGGAATGGGTCGAACCACCACTGTTGCCATCATACCAGGACACCCGGTCCACATCATTGCCACCGGCATAGATCTCATCCCGGCCGCCGCTGCGGGCCGCATACTCCCACTCGGCCTCGGTAGGCAGACGAAAGAAACGAGAGCTTTTATGATTGAGCCAACTGGCAAATTTTTCTACGTCATTGTAACTCACGCAGCACACCGGGTAAGTGTCGGCCTGGGAAAATCCCGGATTCCGCCAATCACGGCCGTCAACCCAGCCCCACGACCACTTGCCGGTATCATTTTTATAAAAAACATATGAACCCTTGTTCCCTCCCGCATCCCGTTCAGCGTCGGTTTTATAACCACTGGCCTTAACAAACCGCTGCCACTGGCCTACGGTCACCTCATATTTGCCCATCCAGAAACCAGCGACACAGACCCGGTGCACCGGTTTTTCATCGCCATCACCCTCATTACTGCCCATCTGGTAACACCCCCCCGGCACCCAGACAAACTCCATCCCGGTGGTCGGCTCGGTGAAAGTTTGCCCGGGACTATGGGATTGCCTTCCCGTTCCCTGAATGGCGGTTTCCCTGGCCATCCCCGAATTCGCCGGCGTCTCCCGAATAGGCGCAAACTCCGGCACCAGCTCCGCTTTCAGCAAAGACAACCCCGAAAGCCCGCACAGAACAATACCAAACAACGCCATCAACAAAACGCGACAAACACCAGGCCATCTACTTCCCATCACTTCACCTTTCATCTTTTCGAGGACAATAAGAGGTAATTATCTTTCCCACTAACGCGGGCTTGATACCCGCAACCCAAAGTAAGGCATCAGGATGTTCCGGCATGGCTCTCGCTCATTCTCGCGGCACGTCGTGTGCCGCTCCGAGGTGGGTGCCGCGAATCACATCATGTGATTCGTTCGGCACCCAATGCCGCTATGAGCCAAGCCCGAACATCCTGAATGTATTCACGACAATTTCTTGTTTTTTACACCCCTCAAGGGGGTACTGAAAAGAGTGACAGCCTTTCAGGAGTAAGGTACTAACGGCCCGCACCGGTCAGCGCCAGTCATGGTTCACCTGAGAGAAAAAACGAAGAACCTTCCCTTGGCAAGCTCGGTTTTCAGACCGGCAAAACGACGGCCCGCTGCCGTGGCTTTGAGAATCTGCCGCCGGAGGCTACCGCCGCCGGTGTTTTTGTAGCGCACCATCATCTCGGTCACCCCGCCGCCGGTACTGCGCTCGGTGAGCGACACCACCCCGGGAATGGACTCGACCGTCTCCTGGAAGACAATCACCGTACGTTCTGCCTGTTCCGGAGCTTTCAGGGTAATCGTGTAAGGTATCCCGTTAGCCGTATAATCCCACCACCAGGATTCGATGCGGGGCATGGCCTGGTCGGCCAGCGCCCGGGCGACCCGGACGACGCCGCTGTGGCGGGCCTGCTCCCTCGTCTCACCCAGGCCCCGGATCACGAGTTCTTTGGCCGACAGGACCTGGGCGGTAGTGGTTTCCACCGCCTTCAGCTGCATGGTGACCGGGACGCTGATCATCGTCCCGTCAAAGGTGTTGCGCGAGGTATCCGCCTGCAGGCGATAAAGCAGCACAATCTCGGCATAATGTTTCAGCCCGATGCGGGCGGCGGCATTCTCCACCGTATCCACCGCCAGCAGTTCGGCCAGCTCGCCATGGAGCTGCCGGCTCTGCTCCGGGTCAACCACCTCATATTTCCGGTCGGTCAACTGGCCGGCCAGCATCATTTCAGCGCTTTGGTGGCTGGTATCCTGCGGCTCGTCAGGATAGGCCATGATCAAAACCCTGGGATAATCCATTAATGGCTTGATGATTCCCAGGGCCATCAGCTTCTCACGCAATACCCCGGTTTTCACCGTTGCCTTGACTTTGACCCGGAAAAGGGCGCCGTCCTGTTTTTCGCGCACCACTTTAAACCCGGAAACATACCCTTGGGTATCGGTATAGATTTTCTCCATCAG
>JAFDMG010000186.1 GCA_019306045.1 Deltaproteobacteria bacterium
CAGCGGCAGAATGCCGAAAAAAGATCCTTCATAAGGGGATGGCAGCTCTTGCCAGCTCCGGCCGTTGTTGTCTGAGCGGAAAAGTAAGCCCGCTTCGCCGGCGATGTAGAAAACTCCGTTGGGACCACGGGCAATGCCGTTGAGGTGGTAGTCGAAAGGCATTTCTTCCTCATCCTTGGCGTTCCCGGAGATATGTCCGGGTTTTTTCTCGATGACGAACTCGGCCGGCGACCAGCTTTTGCCGCCGTCGGTGGTGGTCATGAACTTGGCATAGGCGCCGACGGCAAACCCCAGGTCGCCGGTGACGATAACGTCGAACAGCGGCCGCTCCTCTTCGGGGGCGGTGTTCAGGAGCCGCCAGTGTCGGCCGCCGTCCTCGGTGCCGAGGATGACGGCGCCGTGCCCCACCGCCCAGCCTCGGTTTTCGTCGGCAAAATAGACGCCGGTGAGCATGTAGCGCACGGGGACGGCCACCTGGTGCCACGAGCGGGCGTCGTCATCGGAGATCAAAATGTGGCCGCGCCAGCCGACGGCCACTATTCGGCGACCAGCATTGGCAAGGTCAAGAACCAGTGATTTGGCCGCCAGCGGCATCATCAGGGCGGGACGATCCAACGGCCCGGCGAAAGTGGCGCCAGGTAGGGCAAGGAGCGTCAACAACAGGACCCAGATCAGCAGCAGCCTGCAGCAACCAAAAAAGTGCTTTCCGGAAATCTTCATTTTTTTTCCTGTAACAATGCCCCGCCCCTCGATCGGCGAGGAACGGGGCATTATTGGTAGCCTGGTTTGATGGCTTTAGCGTCTGCCGCTCCGACGCAGGGAGCTGATCGAAAATTCCTCGATCGGGAAAACCTTGCTGAAATCGTAAGTCGTCTTTTCCTCGTTGTCGAGGAAGTAGAAAAGGTAGCGTCCCGACGGCAGGTCATAGTGCACTTCCGAAGTCGACCAGGTGCAGGGTACATCGTAATAGTTGATGATGAAGGCCTCAGCAAAACGCCACAGCTTGTCGTGATTGTCATATTTGTCGGTGGCCACCACGCCCCAGCTGTCTTCATCAAGATAAAACACCCGTTTTTTATAAATGTGGCGGGTGCCTTTCTTCAGGTTGGCCTCCACCACCCATACCCGGTGCAGCTCGTAGCGCAGCAGTTCCGGGTTGTAGTGCTGCGGCCGGATGATGTCCTTGTATTTCAGCTTGCCGCTGTGGAGTTTGTAGCAGTTGTAGGGGATGTACATCTCCTTTTTGCCCACGAGTTTCCAGGTGTAGCGTTCCGGGCTGCCGTTGTACATTTCATAGTCGTCAATGGTGCGCAGGCCGTCGGAACCGGTGCCGGGGGTATCGAAGGCCACCTGGGGGGCTCGGCGGACCCGGCGCTGCCCGGGATTGTAGGTCCATGCCCTGCGGGGTTCCCGGCTCTGGTCCAGGGTGTCATGGACGATCAGCAGGCGGCCGGCGACCCGGGGCGGAGCGGTCAGGTACTGCTTGAAATAAAGAATGACATTGTTCATCTTTTCGATGGTCATGCCGGGCAGGCTGTACTGCCAGCGCACCTTGGTGTTTTCCCGGCCCAGGTTGTAGGAGCCGCCGCGGGTCACGGGGGCGAAGACGAAGTTGCGTTCGACGTAGTTGCCGCGGTAGTGCACCAGGTGGTTCCAGATGGCTTCCAGGCCGTTTTTAGGAATTGGGAAGGGAATGCCAACGGCGGCATTGATGCCGTTGCCATCCGGGGTCAGGGTGGCGGTCAGGGCGTTCTTTTTGGTGGCGTCATAGATCCGCTGGGGAGCCGAAGCGCTGCGCCGGGTGGGATAGACGTTGAGATAGTAGTTCTCATCGGCGGCCAGCAGGGCCTTGTGGCCTTCGGTGAGCTTGTCGGCGTACTTGGCCATGTTGGCCTTGGTGATTTTGAACAGCACTTTGTCGTCGGCGAAAGGATCCGGGTGGTGGTCGCCGGGTTTGTAGTTGGCCGGGGGCTGGGTGATGCCGCCGGTCCAGGGCGGAATGGTGCCGTCGGCGTTGCCGGCCATCTCGCCGCCCATAGGCGTCAGATCCTTGCCGAGCCGGGCCGCCTCCTCGGCAGATACTTTGGCCTGCACCGAGGAGGCGCAGAGCATGATGGTAAAGAGCATGATGATGGCAATCCCCATGGTTTTTCGCATTTCATTTCTCCTTAATAACCAGGTTTTTTTATAGATAGCTGTTCATTAGAAGCTGTATTTGATGTTAAGGCTGACGAAGTCCCGGTCGTTGATCAGGTTGTAGGCCCCGGCGCCGAAATAATTGGTGTAGCTGATGTCGGCGGTCCAGGAATCAAGATAGTTGGCTTCCAGGCCCACGGTGATCGCCTTGCGGTCTTCCAGGAAGGGGCCGCCCACCGGGCTGATGCCCTTGACGTCATGCTGCCAGGCCAGCCGGGGGGTGAAGCCGATCGGCCCGATGACGTTGTAGAACTCGAGCTTGGTAAGAATGCGGTAGCCCCAGGAGTCGCCGTCGGCGAAGTGCCCCGAGTCGGTCGCCGGCTGGCCCATGGCGGCGGCGCTGATGGCTCCGCCCGGGGTCACCGTTCCCGGTGCTTCCAGGCGCATCTTGCTGCGGCTCGGCATGTCGCACACATGCTCCCAGCCCACTTCGCCGATGATCAGGCCGCCCTTGGAGCCCAGCCAGGAGATCGGCGGCAGCAGGTAGCTGAGGGTGGTCTGCAACTGGACAATGTCTTTCTCGATGAAACCCTTGATCAGGCCGCCCGGGGCTATCGGACCCAGCTGGCTTAACTGTCCCAAAGCTGGGTTGAGCGGGGACAGGAAAGTCTGCAGTATTTCCAGGTCGTCCACCTGGACGGGGTAGTCGGGCCGGTAGGAGATTTCCCCCTGCCAGCCGATGCCGGCCACTTCGGTGTTGAAGCCCACGCCGTACAGTTCCAGGTATTCTTCGTAGTGGCTGAAATAGCGGGAACTTTTGCCGTAGGAATCGATGCCAGTTACCTTGGCGACCTTTTTGGCCTTGGCGTCCACCTCCGGGTTGACTCCGGGCGGCACGCCGGCGGCGGCATAGACGGCGGCGGCAGCGGCCTTGGCTTTTATCCCCGCCTGCTGGAGGCTGGCGGCATCCCCCACCCGGACCTGTATGTTGGGGATGTGGTTGTGGTATCTCAGGTAGTAAAAGCTGAACTCGGTGTTGTGCAGGGCCTCGGAGTAGTAGCGCAGGGCGATGCCGTGCTGCCCGTGGTCCTTGGCGTAGTCGGTTTCACCCCGGGGAACGGCCATGAAGGTGTCGGCCACCGAGGCGTTGCCCTTGTCAGGGAAGGCGCCGAAGCCGAGCATCAGTTTCTCGCCGCCCTTGCCAACGTAGTCGGCAGTGCTGAAATAGGTGCCCGGGGGGTCAAGCCGGGTTTCGGACCAGTCGTACTCGTAAAAGCCCTCGATGGAAAAGTTGTCCGTCAGGCTGATGGAGGCCCAGATCATGCCCTCGGGCGTCAGGGCTTCTTTCAGCTCGGCCCCGGGAACCCGGAGCTTGGAAACGTCGACGGCGTTGATGGAGTTGATGCTGTTCTGGATGAAAGTGGATTCGCCCCAGCTGACCACCTGGTCGCCGACCCGGATCTGGAAAGGCATGCCGGCGATTTCATGGCTGACCCAGATGTAGCGGTCAAGGAAGTCGAAGTCACTGCCAACCGCCTTTTTGGCCCGGACAAAGGCGCCGTACCAGCCGGCACTGATGTCGAGATCGGAGGTCATCTTGATGGCGTTGCTGATCACTCCCCGCCCGTAGTTGAGGTTGCCGTCGTCAAGGTTGTTCGAATGCTTGTAGCCACCGTTGGTCAGGCCGATGATGTCCCGGTCGCGTTTCTGGACCCGCCATTGCAGACCATAAGAGATGGTCGAATCGAGCTGCACATTGACATCACCATTTTGGTACACTTGAAATGCCCGGACTGGTGGACTGAACCACAACAATCCGGCACAAGCCATGACCAGGCA
>JAFDMG010000187.1 GCA_019306045.1 Deltaproteobacteria bacterium
GCCGGCCCGCAGCCCCAGGGGCATGGCCGGACATTTGTGTCCATGAAATCGCAGGCCAATGGCCAGCAGTTCCTTGATCTCCATCTCTACCTCCAGCAATTTTAGTCTGGCTGGCTGCCGCAGCGGGTATGGGCCGCCGGGCAAAGCGCCGGGTTAATATTTTATATTTGGTAAAATAACCAACCAGGTTGGGCAAGTCAAGTTTTTTTCCGGTTCAGAACGACATGAGGCGGCAATGTGGAAAAACGGCAGTGGGAGTGGCGGCAATCCGCCGGTCATTCAACTTCGGGTGCCGGCGAAAGTGACAGCCGGGATTAAACCAGCCGCAGGCGGCCCTTTTCGAGCAGGAAGATGCGGTCGGCCAGCCGGCGGACCTGTTCCGGGTGATGGGAAACCATTACCAGGGCGCAGTTTTTTTTCAGGCTGGCAAGCAGCTCCTCGATTACCCCGGCCGCGGCGGTGTCCAGGGAGGAGGTTGGTTCGTCAAGCAGCAGGACTTCCGGTTCCAGCACCAGGGCCCGGGCGATGCACAGCCGCTGCTGCTGGCCGCCGGAAAACCGGCGGGCATCTTCGTCCAGCCGGTCCCGCACTTCTTCCCAGAGAAAGGCCTGCCGCAGGGCCTGTTCGGTTTTTTCCTCCAGCCGCCGCCGGTCGCGGCAGCCGGCGATTTTCAGGGGAAAGGCCAGGTTTTTGCGGATGCTCATCGGCAGGGGATTGGGGGCCTGAAAAACCATGCCCACCCGCCGCCGCAGCCGGGCCGGGTCGATGTCGGGGGCGTAGACGTTCTGCCAGCGGCCGGCGCGGTTGAGCAGGACCCGGCCTTCAAGGCGGGCGCCGGGAACGGTTTCCCAGAGGCGGTTGATGGTGGTCAGCAGGGTCGATTTTCCCTGGCCGGAGGGGCCGGTGATCGCCGTGATTGCCCGGTCGGGGAAGGCGGCCGTAACCTCCTGGAATACCACCTGGCTGCCGTAGGCGAAGCCCAGGTCCACCAGCCTGATTTTGGCCGGCGGTGCTGTCTGCTTTTCTCTCGTCATTTTTTCCTCATGGCCGCCAACCGGCGGCAATGCCGCGGGACCGGGTCAGCAATTGCCGGAGGACGAAAGCCAGGATGAACAGCAGGGCGCAGGTGGCCAGCAGGATAAGCGCCGCTCCGTAGCCCCGCTGCAGCTCCTCCGGGTTGGCGTACTGGGAGGAGTAGTAGTAGATGGAGAACGGCAGGGCCTCGTAGTGATCCAGCAGGGAGCGGGGGAGGCCGGCGGCGGCCACCGCCCCGGTGAGCATGATTACCGCCGTGTCCTCGGCACAGCGGCCGATGGCCAGCAGGATGCCGCTGCCGATGCCCGGCAGGGCCTGGGGCAGGAGCACCAGGAAAAGATTTTGCCGGCGGCTGGCCCCCAGGGCCGGGGCGGTCAGCCGGACCGCCGGTTCGATCTCTTCCAGGGCCGCCTGGGTGGTGCGGGCCAGGTAGGGCAGAACCAGGAAGGCCAGGGAGAGGGCGGAAATCAGCAGGCAGGGCTGGATCTGCGCCGACAGGCAGCGGTGGAGAAAAATGGTGATCGTCAGGCCGAAAAGACCGACGATGATTGACGGGGTGCCGGCCAGGATGTCAAAGAAAAGCCCGAGCAGGGCCCGCTGCCGGCCGCGGCTGTACTCGGCCAGGTAGATGCCCGCCCCGAGGCCGACGGGAACGGCCAGGGTGACGGCGAGGACCACCAGCATCAGGGTGCCGACGATGGCGGGGTAGAGGCCGTCAAAAACCGGCTGCCGGCCGCCGAGGGCGGCCAGGGGGTCGGCGTTGCCGAAAATCAGCTTGAGGTTGAGAACCGGCAGGCCGCGCTGCAGCAGGAAGCCGAAAACGGCCAGCACCGCCAGCAGGAGAACCAGGGCGGCCGTCCAGGCGTAGAACACCAGCAGGCGGTCCAGGCCCTTCTCTTTCATGGCTGGTACCCGACGGTCGGCCTGGCCAGCCGCAAGGCGATGGTCAGGGTCGAGGTCAGCAGGTAGAGAATCAGCCCGCAGAGGAAAATGCTCTTGAATTCCAGGCTGGAGAAGTCGGCCGCGAATACCAGGGCTATCTGGCTGGTCAGGGTCCGGGCCGGGTCGAGAAGCGAACAGGGGACGGCGACGGCGTTGCCGGCCAGCATCAGGGCGATCATGGTGTCGCCGACCGCCCGCCCGAAGGCCAGGATGGTGCCGCTCAGCAGGCCGCCGGCCGCCCGGGGAAGAATGACGTGGCGGAAGGTCTGCATCGGCGTACAGCCGAGGGCCGCGGCCGCCGTCTGCCAGCCGCGTGGCACCCGCTGAAAGCTGTCGATGAAAATCAGGACCATGGTGGGGGTGATCAGCAGGGCCAGCATGAGGGCCGCCGCCAGGATGGAACGCCCCGAGCCGCCGCCGAAAAGGGTGCGCAGCCGGGGCACCAGGAGAAAAATGCCGACGAAGCCGTAGACCACGGTGGGCATGCCGGTCAGCAGCTGGACGATCCGGACCAGCAGCCGGCCGCAGCCGCCCGGACGGATGATTGCCGCCAGGATGGCGGTGCCGAAAGCCAGCGGCAGGGCCATCAGCAGGGCCGTGGTGCTGACCGCCAGGGTGCCGACCAGCATGGGGAAAAGGCCGTAGAGCTGCCGGTCCGGCTGCCAAGGCTGGTGGAAAACCAGGGCGAAGAGGTCGTGTCCCAGCAGCGGCCGGCCGAGAATGAGCATGAATACCAGGATCAGGAGGCTGAGGCCGGCGCTGCCCCAGGCGGCCAGCCGGAAAAATTTTTCCGGCAGCTGCAGACGCTGGTTCATCGGGCGACCGGAATGAACCCCGCCTCGGCGATCAGCTGCTGCCCGGCGGGCGAGAACAGGTAGTTGATGAATTTCTTCGTCAGGCCCCGGGGCTCGCCCCGGGTGTTGCTGTACAGGCCGCGGCTGATGCGGTAGCGGCCTTCCCGGCTGGGGGCCGCGCCGTCGATGGCCACCGGGGCCACCGTGCGGTCCAGGTAGCCCACCGACAGGTAGCCGATGGCCCCGGGATCGGTGGCCACCGCCGATTTCATGGCGCCGTTGGCGACCACGAAGTTGGCGCGGGGGCTGATCTCACCCTTGGCCAGCCCCTTTTTCCAGAAAACCGCCCGGGTGCCGCTGGCCTGGTCCCGGGTGTAGAGGTCGATGGGGAGGTCCCGCCAGCCCAGCTGCCGCCAGTTGGTAAGCCGGCCGGCGTAGATGTCCCGCAGCTGGGCGCGGCTGAGGCTGCGGACCGGGTTTGCCGGGTTGACCACCACGGCGACCCCGTCGACGGCCCACTTGAAAAGACGGAGATGGTATTTTTCGATTTCCGCCGCCGTCGGCCGGCGGCCGGAATTGCCAATGTCCACCAGCCCTTCGCCCACCTGCTTGATGCCGACCCCGGAGCCGCCGCCGGCAATGGTGATCCTGATCCGGGGATTGACGCGCCTGATCTCCCGGGCGGCGGCTTTCATCACCGGGATGTGGGCGGTGCCGCCGGCGATTTTCAGGGTTCCCTGCTCGTCCCGGAATGGCGCCAGGGCATCGTCGGCGGCCGGCGCCGGCCCGGCGCCGGCCAGCAGCATGGCAAGGAATAACAGCAGAAAAAACCTTATGATTTTCATCGGTTGCCGGATATTTTTCAAGTTTTCCATCTTTAATTGTTACCTCCCGTGGATTTGCCGCATGCTAGCATAAGCAAAACCGACAAGTCTAATCGGTTGTGACGATGGGAGTCCGGGCCGATATCGGTATTCCTGATGGTGGATAAGGGCGGCAAAAGCCGGCGGGACAAAAAAAGCGGCCCCCGGAATCCGGGGGCCGCAGGGGGGAAATCATGGCGGAGAGGGAGGGATTCGAACCCTCGGAGCAGGTTTCCCCACTCACTCGCTTAGCAGGCGAGCGCCTTCAGCCGACTCGGCCACCTCTCCGGAATAGGGGTTGTTGCGCTTATCTTTATCTTGTCGATGGTCAATGGCGGAGGGAGTAGGATTCGAACCCACGGAGCTTGCGCTCAACGGTTTTCAAGACCGCCGCCTTAAACCACTCGGCCATCCCTCCTGAAAAATGTTGTCCGTCTTCTAGCTGATTACTTCGAGGCCGCCCATGTAGGGCCGCAGCACCTCGGGAATCACCACGCTGCCGTCCGCCTGCTGGTAGTTTTCCAGGATGGCCACCAGGGTGCGGCCGATGGCCAGCCCGGAGCCGTTCAGGGTATGGACGTAGCGGGTCTTGCCTCCCTCTTTGGGCCGGTAGCGGATATTGGCCCGCCGGGCCTGGAAATCTTCGAAATTGCTGCACGAGGAGATCTCCCGGTAAACTCCCTGGCCGGGCAGCCAGACCTCAATATCATAAGTTTTGCTGGCTGAAAAGCCCAAATCGCCGCTGCAGAGGTTGACCACCTGGTAGGGGAGGCCGAGACGGCGGAGAACCTCTTCGGCGTTGGCCAGCAGCTTCTCCAGTTCCTCGTAGGAGTTGTCGGGAGCGGCAAACTTGACCAGCTCGACCTTGTTGAACTGGTGCTGGCGGATCAGGCCCCGGGTGTCCTTGCCGTAAGAGCCGGCTTCCTTGCGGAAACAGGGCGTGTAGGCGGCAAAATAGACCGGCAGCTCGTGGGCCTCGAGAATTTCGTTCTGGTAGATGTTGGTAACCGGCACTTCCGCCGTCGGGATCAGGTAGTAGTCCAGTCCTTCGAGCTTGAACAAATCGTCGGCAAACTTCGGCAGCTGCCCGGTGCCGGTCATCGTCGTCCGGTTGACGATGAAGGGCGGCAGAACCTCGGTGTAGCCGTGTTCCCCGGTGTGCAGATCAAGCATGAAATTGATCAGCGCCCGTTCCAGGCGGGCGCCGGCGCCGCGGTAGAGGGTGAAGCGGGCGCCGGTGATCTTGGCTCCCCGTTCGAAATCGAGGATGCCGAGCTGTTCCCCCAGTTCCCAGTGGGGCTTCGGGGTGAAGGCCATTGCCGGCCGCTCGCCCCAGGTTTTGACCACCGGGTTGTCATCCTCGCCGGCCCCCGGCGGTACGCTTTCATGCGGCATATTGGGGATCATGTAGATCAGCGCCGTCAACCGGCTGTCGATCTCGGCAACCTCGGCGTCCAGCTTCTTGATCTCCTGGGACACCTGGCGCATGGCGGCGATCTGCTGGCTGGCGTCCCCTTTTTCCCGCTTCAGGCGGGCGATTTCGTCGGAACAGGTGTTGCGCTGGTTTTTCAGCCCTTCCACCCGGGTGAGCAGTTCCCGGCGCTGCTGGTCGAGGCGGCGGAACTCCTCCAGGTCGAGGGAGGTGTTCCGGGCCCGGAGCATGGCTTCCACGGCTTCCAGATTGTTGCGGATAAACTTGGGATCCAGCATGAAAAACATCCATTCCGTTGGTGTTTTTTCCCCGGCGGGAAAAGGAAGCGTATATATACTATCACCATTTTTCTCTTGTCAATATCTTTATTGGCCTTTTCCCCCGGGTTTCCCCGCCTTTGCGGCCGTTGCCGGCGGTGTGTTTTTGCTTTACAGGGGCGGACTATTCGAGTATATACTGGCAAATTTGCTGGGTGTTCCCGACTGCCGGGGGCGGCGTCTGCCGGCCTGAGCCGGCCGGGACGGGGCAAATTTTGATTTTCCGGCGGCCGCCGGCAGCCGGAGGTTGCGTATAAATGGTGTGAATGACAATGAAACTGCCTGAAATGAGAATCGGTGAACTGGTGGCCAAGTACCCGGTTGTCCAGGGCGGCATGGCCGTCAGCGTTTCCACCTGGGAGCTGGCCTGCGCCGTGGCCGACCAGGGCGGCATCGGGGTCATCGGCGGCTCGGGACTCAGCATGACGGAGTTGCGGCAGCAGCTGCGCGAAGCCCGTTCCCGGACCAAGGGGATTATCGGCCTCAACATCATGGTGGCCGTCCGGGAGTTCAAGGCGGCGGTCATGGAGGCCCTGCGGGAGAAAATCGACCTGATCATCGCCGGCGCCGGGTTTTCCCGGGACGTGTTCGGCATCTGCCGGGAGTGGAAAACCCCGCTGATTACCATGGTTTCTTCGGTGCGGGTGGCCAAACTGGCGGAAAAGCTGGGGGCGGCCGCGGTGATCGTTGAAGGCCGGGATGCCGGCGGCCACCTGGGAACCGAGAAGAAAACCGAGGAACTGCTGCCCCTGATCAGCCAGGCGGTGAAGATTCCCGTGATTGCCGCCGGCGGCTTCATCGACGGCAGCGACCTTTTCCGGGCTCTGCAGCTGGGAGCTTCCGGTGTGCAGATGGGCACCCGCTTCCTGCTGAGCCGCGAGTGCACCGTGCACGAGAAGTTCAAGCAGCTGCTGCTCAATGCCAAAAAGACGGACCTCGTGCGCATCCTCAGCCCGGTGGGCATGCCCGCCAACGCCATCAACACCCCCCTGGTGCAGAAGCTGCTGGCCGGCGACGAGTCCATTCGCCCGGAGCAGTGCGACCGCTGCCTGAAGAAATGCAGCGGCAGCTTCTGCATCCTCAAGGCCTTGCGCCAGGC
>JAFDMG010000188.1 GCA_019306045.1 Deltaproteobacteria bacterium
AACAGGGCCGCCGGGTGGTCGGGATCGGGCATCCGGTGGGAAAAGGACACCACCGAGCCCTTGATGATGTCAAGCCCGGGACAGCGGCCGAACTCGTGGCTCTCGGTGAACAGCACCTGGAGTCCGAGACAGATGCCCAGAAACGGCTTGCCGGCGGCGATCGCCTGGCGGACCGGCTCGATGAGGCCGAAACGGTCCAGGTTCTCGACGCAGTCCCGGAAAGCGCCGACTCCGGGCAGGATGACCCCGGCGGCATCGGCGATCTTTTGCGGCGAGCGGGTCAGTTCGGCGGCGTAGCCCACTTTTTCCACCGCCTTCTGGACGCTGCGCAGGTTGCCCATGCCGTAGTCAATGATGGCGATCATGATTTACAGCATGCCCTTGGTGCTCAGCGGCCGGCCGCCCAGGCCGGCATCCGGCGCCCAGGCCCGGCGCAGGGCGTGGGCCAGGGCCTTGAAAACCGCCTCGAAGATATGGTGCTGATTCTTGCCGTAGTGGAGGTTGACGTGCAGGGTCAGGCCGCCGTGGCTCACCAGGGCGCGGAAAAATTCCTCCATCAGCTCGGTATCCAGGTCGCCGACCTTTTCCACCACCAGCTTGACGTTGTACACCAGGCACGGCCGCCGGCAGAGATCGACGGCCACCGAACAGAGGGCCTCGTCCATGGGGATGGTGGCCTGGCCGTAGCGGGCCAGGCCGCCGCCGTCCCCGATGGCGGCCGCCAGGGCCTGCCCCAGGCAAATGCCCAGGTCTTCCATGGTGTGGTGGAAATCGACCTCCAGGTCGCCCCGGGCGGTGACTTCGAGACCGCAGCGGCCGTGGCGGGCGAAAAGGGTCAGCATGTGGTCCATGAAAGGGATGCCGGTATCGATGGCGGCCTGGCCCGGGACATCCAGGTCAAGGGCCAGCTTGATGTCGGTTTCGGCGGTCCGGCGCTCGATGGCGCCTCGGCGGCTGCTGATGCTCATGGGATTCTCCTTATTCCTGCCCGGCCGGCATCCGTCTGGCGACGGCCAGGCCGTGGGCCTCGAGTCCTTCCATGGCCGCCAGTTCCCGCACCGGCCGGCCGTAGCGGGCCAGGGAAGCGGCGGTAAAGGAGAGGACGCTGGATCGCTTGATAAAATCGTAGACCCCGAGGGGCGAGGAAAAGCGGGCCGTGCCGCCGGTGGGCAGCACATGGTTGGGCCCGGCCAAATAGTCGCCCATGGCCTCGGGGGTGTAGTGGCCAAGGAAAATCGCCCCGGCGTGACGGATTTCGCTCAGGGCCGCCTGGGGATCGGCCACCGCCAGCTCCAGGTGCTCGGCGGCAAAATCGTTGGCCAGCTCCAGGGCCTCCGCCAGGGAGGCGGTAACCACCACGGCTCCCTGGCCGCGCAGGGCCTGGGCGGCGATCTCCCGGCGCTCCAGTTCTGGCAGCTGCCGGTCCAGCTCGGCCACCACGGCCCGGGCCAGTTCCTCGCTCGGGGTCAGGAGGACGGCCACCGCCAGCTGGTCGTGCTCGGCTTGGGAAAGCAGGTCGGCGGCCACCCAGGCCGGGCGGGCGCTGTCGTCGGCCACCACCAGGATTTCGCTGGGGCCGGCCACCATGTCGATCCCCACCCGGCCGAAAACCCGCCGCTTGGCCAGGGCCACGTAGATGTTGCCCGGCCCGACGATCTTGTCCACCGCCGGCACGGTTTCCGTCCCGTAGGCCAGGGCGGCCACCGCCTGGGCGCCGCCAATCCGGAAAACCCGGTCAACGCCGCAGAGGCGCGCCGCGGCCAGCACCGCCGGGTTGTAGCCCCGGGAGGCCGGCGAGACCATGATCACCTCGCGGACGCCGGCCACCTTGGCCGGCAGGACATTCATGATCACCGAAGAGGGATAGGAGGCCTTGCCGCCGGGCACGTAAACTCCCACCCGGTCCAGGGGGGTAACCTTCTGGCCGAGGAACACCCCCGGTTCGTGGTCGTCAAACCACGATTGGGACAGCTGGCGCTGGTGATAGCGCCGCACCCGCTCGACGGCCAGTTCCAGGTTGGCCCGGGCCGCCGGCGTCAGCGATTCCAGGGCCCGGTCGAGTTCCGCCGCCGACACCGCCGCCGGCACCTTTTCCAGGTCGAGGTCGTCAAAGGTGCGGGAATAGTGAAACAGGGCCCGGTCGCCCTCGAGGCGCACCCGGTCGACAATCTCCTCCACCACCTTTTCCGCCTCGAGCACCATTTCCGGGTTGCGCTTGCAGAGGCGGCGATAGAACTCCCGGAAACCCTCGGTGCCACTTTGGTAAATTTTCACCGGCATAGACAAAATCCTTTCCGTCCCGGAACCGTACCGCGGCCGGCGGTACGACAGCTCTTAGGAATTCCCGGCCCGCACCCGGCGAATTTCCGCCCCCAGGGCCTGCAGCTTGCGTTCAAACTGGAAATAGCCCCGGTCCAGGTGGTAGACCCGGTTGACCCGGGTTTCCCCCGCGGCCGCCAGTCCCGCCAGCACCAGGCAGGCGCTGGCCCGCAGGTCGGAGGCCATTACCGGCGCCCCGGTAAGCATCTTCACCCCCTTGATGATGGCGCTGCGGCCCTCCACCTCGATGTCGGCACCCATGCGCTGCAGCTCGAAAACGTGCATGAAGCGATTTTCAAAGACGGTCTCGCTGATGACGCTGGTGCCGGCGGCCAGGCACATGAGCACCATCAGCTGGGCCTGCATGTCCGTGGGAAAGCCGGGATAGGGCATGGTTTTGACATCGACGCCCCGCAGGGACCGGCCGCCGCGGACCAGCACCGTCGTCCCCGCCAGCCGCTCGCCGTCGGCGGCATCCTCCCGCTCAATCTCCAGCCCGGCCTCCTGGAGCTTGTTGATCTCGGCCCCCATCACCCGGGCGGGACAGTTGTGGATCCTGATCTCGCCGCCGGTGATCCCGGCGGCGGCGATGAAAGTCCCCGCCTCGATGCGGTCCGGCATGATCTCGTAGGTCACCGGCTGCAGCTCGTCAACCCCTTCAATGACGATGGTATCGCTGCCGTCGCCGCTTATCCGGGCCCCCATCAGCCGCAGGCAGGCCGCCAGGTCGCAGATCTCCGGCTCCCGGGCGGCATTGCGCAGCACCGTGGTGCCGGCCGCCAGGGTGGCCGCCATCATCAGGTTCTCGGTCCCGGTGACCGTGGGCAGGTCAAAGGTGATGTCGGCCCCCCGCAGCCGCTGGCAGCGGCCGTGGATGTAACCGTGCTCGACCTTGATCTCGGCGCCCATCATCTCCAAACCGTGGATGTGGAGGTTGACCGGCCGGGCGCCGATGGCGCAGCCGCCGGGCAGGGAAACCCGGGCCCGGCCGCCGCGGGCCAGCAGGGGCCCGAGGACCAGGATCGAGGCCCGCATGGTTTTCACCAGCTCGTAAGGCGCTTCGGGCCGCTCAACGGCGCCGGCATCGATCTCCACCTGCTCGCCGGCCACCTCGATCCGGGCGCCCATGGTTTCCAGCAGGGTGCAGATGGTGGCAATATCCCGCAAACGGGGAATGTTGCGAAAACAGCAGCGCCCCTCCCGGACCAGCAGGGCGGCGGCCAGGATGGGCAGAGCGGCGTTTTTCGCCCCGCTGATGGTCACCTCGCCGTGCAGACGGCGCCCCCCTTGCACCACTATGGCATCCATTGACAGACCACCACCCTTTCGATTCCCTGGAGATCCCGGACCCGGGC
>JAFDMG010000020.1 GCA_019306045.1 Deltaproteobacteria bacterium
TTAGCTGTTAGCTGTTAGCTGTTAGCTGTTAGCTGTTAGCTGTTAGCTGTTAGCTGTTAGCTGTTAGCTGTTAGCTGTTAGCTGTTAGCTGTTAGCTGTTAGCTGTTAGCTGTTGGCGGCTGCCGGCCGGCGGCGGTCAATGGTAATGTTCCCCCTTTTCAAGGTTGACAAACATGCTTCTAGGAATTGACGTCGGCGGCACCCACACGGATGCCGTGGTTGTCGGCCGGCAGGGCATCGTGGCGGCCGCCAAGACGGTCACCCGCCATGACGACCTGCTTTCCTCGGTCCGGGCGGCCCTGCAGCAGGTACTGCCGGCAGCCGAAGCCGGCAAGATCCGCCAGGTAAACCTGAGCACCACCCTGACCACCAACGCCATCGTCGAAGACCGGCTGGAAAAAACCGGCGTTTTCGTGGTGGCCGGGCCGGGCGTCGACCCAAACGGCTGCCGCACCGGTGACCACTATTTCACCTGCCGCGGCTCCATCGACCACCGGGGCAAGGTCCGGCAGCCCCTTGACCGGGAGGAGATTGCCAGCTGGGGACAGCAGTGCCGGGAAAACGGGCTGCGAACCTATGCCGTGGTCGGCAAGTTCTCGCCCCGCAACCCGGAGCATGAACTGGAGCTGCACGACCTGCTGCGCGGGCAGGCGGACTTCATCGCCGTCGGCCACCAGCTGGGCGGCCGGCTCAACTTTCCCCGCCGGGTGGCCACCTCCTATTACAACGCCGCCGTCTGGCGGGCTTACAACCGTTTCGCCGACGCCGTCAGCGACAGCGTCCGGGAGTTCGGCCTGGAAGCCGCCATCGACATTCTCAAAGCCGACGGCGGCACCATGCCGCTGGCGCTTTCCCGCCGTCAGCCGGTGCAGTCCATCCTTTCCGGGCCGGCGGCCAGCGTCATGGGCATCATCGCCCTCTGCGACATCAGCGACGACGCCGTCATCCTCGACATCGGCGGCACCACCACCGACATCGCCATTTTTGCCGGCGGCGCCCCGCTGCTGGAAACCGACGGCATCGTCATCGGCCGGCACCCGACCCTGGTGCGGGCCATTATCACCCGCTCCATCGGCGTCGGCGGCGATTCCTGCATCTGGTCGCAAGCCGGCCGCCTCGGGGTCGGCCCCCAGCGCCGGGGACCGGCCATGGCTTTCGGCGGCCGCCACCCCACCCTCATCGACGCCTGCAACTTCCTGGGAATTTCCCGGGTCGGCGACCACCAGACCTCCTTGGCCGGCCTGCGGCAGCTGGCGGCCGAGCTGCAGCTGAAACCGGAAATGGTGGCCCGGGCGGCCCTGGAAAGCGCCATCGGTCAGATCACCGTCGCCACCGGGGAACTGATCGCGGAACTGAACAACCGCCCGGTCTATACCGTCCACGAGATGCTGGCCCCGGAAATCATCCAGCCGCAACACCTTTACCTGATGGGCGGCCCCGCCCAGGTGCTGGCCCCCGCCCTCGGGGAGGCTTTCAACCTGCCGACCACCGTGCCCCCCGAGTTTGCCGTCGCCAACGCCATCGGCGCCGCCCTGACGAGAACGACGATGGAAATCGAGCTGTTCGCCGACACGGAAAAGAAGCAGTTCTTCATCCCCAACCTGGAGATCAGCAAGAAAATCCCCTTCCAGTACTCCCTGGAGGAGGCCATCAGCGACGGCAAGCAGCACCTGGCCGCCTACTTGCGGCAGCTCGACATCGAAGTCGCCGAAGAGGAGATCACCGTCATCGAGGCCGATTCCTTCAACATGATCAACAACTACTTCAAGGTCGGCAAAAACATCCGGGTCAACTGCCAGCTGCGGCCCGGCATCCGGGAACAGTACAGCCAAGGACTGAGGAACCCATGACCAGCGCCAAGCATAAACTGGGGATCATCTTCTTTCCCGCCTACGACTGGGCCATCGACGCCACCCACCCGGAGCGGGAGGAGCGCCTCCTCTACACCCAGGACCAGCTGAAGGAGGAAGGGGTTTTCGACCTGCCCGGCATCAAGGAGTTCAAGCCGGAAATCGTCGACCGGCAGACCATCGAACTGACCCACTTCTGCTTCCCCGACGTGGCAGCGGTAACCACCGAGTCGCACCTGATCGCCGCCGGCGGCGCCGTCAAGGCCGCCCGCCTGGTGATGGACGGCGAGGTGGAAAGGGCCTTCGCCCTGGTGCGGCCGCCGGGTCACCACGCCATGAAAGTGGTCCACGGCAACCGGGGCTTCTGCAATATCAACAATGAAGCGATCATGATCGAGTTTATCCGGGAGCACTACGGCCAGCGGAAGATCGCCATTGTCGACACCGACTGCCACCACGGGGACGGCACCCAGGACATCTACTGGCACGACCCGCACACCCTGTTCATTTCCCTGCACCAGGACGGCCGCACCCTCTACCCGGGCTCCGGCTTCGTCCGGGAGTGCGGCGGTCCCAACGCCAGCGGCAAAACGGTCAACATCCCCCTGCCGCCTCAGACCGGCGACGAGGGGTTTATCAAGGTAATCGACGAGGTGGTCCTGCCGATTCTCGAGGACTTCCAGCCGGACCTGATCGTCAACTCGGCCGGCCAGGACAACCACTACACCGACCCGATCACCAACATGTGCTTTTCGGCCCGCGGCTACGCCCGGCTGAACGAAAAACTGGGCCCCCACCTGGCCGTGCTCGAAGGCGGCTACTCCATCCAGGGCGCCCTGCCCTATGTCAACCTGGGCATTGTTCTCGCCATGGCCGGCATCGACTACTCCCATGTGCGGGAACCGGACTACGATCCCGAGCGCCTGCGCCAGTCACGGAAAATCACTGACTACATTGACAACCTCTGCCGGGAGGTCATGGCCCAGTACCGCCGCCCGCCCCGTTCGAGCCTGGCGGACGGCGAGTTCGACCACCGCCAGAAGTCGATTTACTACGACACCGACGGCATTGCCGAGGACCAGGTGGAAAAAGTGATGGTCTGCCGGCAGTGCGCCGGCCTGCGCCTGATTGAAACCCGGGCCCTGAGCAGCCAGCCCAGCCTGGGGATTGAAATTCCCCTGGGTGCCTGCTCCCGCTGCCGGGAGGCGGGGCTGAAGATTCTGCGGGAAAGCAAGAACGCCATGCGCTACCGGCAGATCAAGCTGATCAACCGGGTCGACCGGGAGTACCTGTCCTTCAGCGAAGCCGAGATGTCGCCCCGCAGCAAGTATTTTTTCTGAGCCGCCGCCCGCCGCCATGGCCAGGAAAAAAAAGAAAAAACGGGCCCTTCTGCACCCGTTTTACTGGCCCATCTGGCTCGGCGCCGGCCTGCTGCGGCTGAGCGCCAACCTGCCGCTGCCCTGGCTCTGGCAGGCCAGCCGGCTGGGCGGCCGCCTGGCCTACCTGATGGCCGGCTCCCGCCGGCGGATCGTCATCCGCAACCTGGAACTCTGCTTCCCGGAATATGACCGGGCCAAAATCATGGACCTGGCCCGGGAAAACTTCCAGCTGATGGCCTTCACCGTGCTGACCACCGGGGTCAACTGGTACGCCTCCCGGGAACGCCTGGACGGCATCATCCATTTTCGCGGCAAAGAGATCCTCGACACCGCCCTGGACGCCGGCCAGCCGGTCATTCTCCTGGCCCCCCATTTTCTCGGTCTGGAGATGTGCGGCCCGGGGATCGCCAAAGAAGGCTACGCCGGCGTCGCCATGTACCAGCGCATCCACAACCCGGTGGTCGACTACCTGACCCGCAAAGGCCGCGGCCGCTTCGGCACCGCTTTCTACGAACGGCGGCAGCCGATCCTGCCGATCATCCGCCGCATCCGCCAGGGAGCGATTTTCTATTACCTGCCGGACCAGAGTCCCGGACGCCGGCACGCGGTCTTCGTCCCCTTTTTCGGCATCCAGACAGCCACCTACCCCACCCTGAGCCGCTTCGCCCGCCTGGCCCGGGCCCAGGTCATTCCCTGCTTCAGCCGCTTTCTTCCCGGCGGCCAGGGGCTGGAGATCACTTTCTGGCCGCCCCTGGAAAACTTTCCCGGCGACGACTTGGAAGCGGACACCGCCCGCGTCAACCGCTGCATCGAGGAAGGCATCCGCCGGATGCCGGCCCAATACCTCTGGGCGCACCGGCGCTTCAAGCTCCGGCCGCCGGGCGAACCATCCCTATACGAGGAAAAGGACCGCCGCTGAATGGCGGCGGTCAGCGGGGAGAGAAGTCGAGGGAGCTGAGAACTTCGCCGGTTTCCAGGTCGTAGATGTTGACCACCCGCTGCAAAGTGTCAATCACCCCGACGGAACCGTTGATGTGATCCTTGGGCAGGGCCGCCGACCCCGGATTGAGATGGATGACCGAGTTTTCCTTCTGCAGCCGGCGGATGTGGGAATGGCCGGTAATCAGGAAATCGGCCTTGAATCGGTGCGCCAGGCGGAGAAAATCGGCCATCCCCCCCTGGTCGCCGTGCATGACGCAGTAGCGCACTCCCTCCAGCTGGCTGTAAACCACCGGCTGTATCGGGTAGTTGATCACCACTTGGTCAACGTCGGAATCGCAGTTGCCGCGGGCGATGAGGACCGGCACCGGGCTGCTGTTGAGCAGGTCGGCCAGGCCGGCCGTCCGGTAGCCGAAAGGGAAGGGATTCCGGGCCCCGTGGTAGAGGACATCCCCGGCATGAAAGATAAAATCCACGTCGCTGAAAGGCCCGTCGATCGCTTGCTGCCAGGCTGACGCCGAACCATGAGTATCACTGATAACCCCGATCTTCATAAACCACTCCTTAAGCGCTGTCACCCCACGAGTATCAAGCGAAAACCCTAGTATCAATTATAATCGCGCCGGCACCAATATCAAGTTCTTTGTTGCGGCGGCCGGCCGGCCGCCCCGAAGTCGGCGGCGGCCCGGGCCAGCAGAGGACGCAGCCGGCGGTAGACGCCGGCGTCGAGCACCAGCATGAAATGACCGACCATCGATACCGGCAGGGCGTCCACGCCGGGGAAGCGGGCGTTTTCATTGGGAATCACCAGCTCGTCGAAATCGGAAAAAATGGCGGCGGCAACTACCGGGTAGCAGGTTCGCGGCCGGTTTTCGAGACGGTGCAAAAAAGCCGAGCCCGGCCGCAGGTCGCGGGCCGACTGGCCGAGGCCAAAGGACCACATGATGGTGCCGCCGTGGGGGGAGCCGATGGTGCACAGACCGTGCACCGGGTGGGACGGCGGCGCGTAATCGGCCGCACAGGCCCGGCAGATAATGCCGCCCATGCTGTGGCCGACGAGAAAAACCGGCGTCCCGGCCGGCAGGGCGGCGGCAATGAATTCACCCAGGCGCCGGGCATGCTCGGCAAGCGGCCGCCGGGCGCTGCCGGGCTCGAAAATCACCGCCTGGTAGCCGTCCCGGCGCAGGCGCCAACGCAGTACCCACATGGTGCCCCGGTTCATCAGGTAGCCGGGCACCAGGACCACCACCGGGGCGGCCGCCGGCCGCGGCTGTGCCGCTCCGCCCGCCGCGACCGTTCGCCGGCGGGAAGGCCGGCAGCGGCTGAGCAGGCCCGCCAGCCACAGAACCAGCAGCAGGTAGCTGCTCAGGGATTCGAGGAGCACCGCCCGGCAGGCGGCCGCCGACGGCCGCACCGGCAGCCAGGCGGCACTGCCTTCCCGGGCCGGCACATAACCGGGCCGGTTGCTGATCTCCAGCCAGCGGATCAGGTAGCAGGTGCAGCGGATACTGAAGCCGAAAAACAGGCAGCCCGCCGCCACCAGCCAGCAACAGGCAGACATCATTTCTCCTCCCGCTTGGCCGCCTCCAAGCAGGCAGCCACTTCGGCCGCCGCCCTGGCCGTGGCTCCCGGCCCTCCCAGCAGCTCTTTGACCCGGCGCAGCTCGCCGACCACCTCGGCATAATGCCGCTCGTTGCCAACCACCGCTTCCACCAGCGGCACGATTCTCTCGGCGCAGACGTCGTCCTGCAACAGTTCGGGCACCACCTCCCGGCCGGCAATCAAGTTGACCAGGCTGATATGGGGCACGGAAACCAGCAGCCGCCCCGCCAGGAAAGTCAGCTTTCCCAGCCGGTAGACCACCACCATCGGCACCTCGGCCAGGGCGGTTTCCAGGGTGGCAGTGCCCGAGCTGACGACGGCAAAAAAAGCCTGGCGCAGGCAGGCCGCCAGGGGCTCGCGCACCAGCTTCACCGCCGGCCGCAGGTCTGCCGGCAGCAGGGAAAGCACCAGTTCCTGGTCCAGGGACGGCGCCAGCGGCAGGATAAATTCCAATTCCGGCCGCCGGCGGCGCAGCTGCCGGGCAGTGGCCGCCATTGCCGGCAGCAGCCGGCTGACCTCTTTGTCGCGGCTGCCGGGCAGGAGGGCAAAATAGGGGCGCTGGGATCTGGGCAGGGGCCGGTAATCGACAAAGCTGTCCACCAGCGGGTGGCCGACGTAGGTTACCTCGACCCCCCGGCGGCGATAAAATTCCTTTTCGAAAGGCAGGATGACCAGCATCCGGTCGACGAGGGCCTTAATCTTGGCGGCCCGCCCCGGACGCCAGGCCCACAGCTGGGGACTGATGTAGTAAACCAGGGGCAGGCGGCGCTTTTTCACCTGGGGAGCGATCAGGTTGAGATTAAAATCGGGAAAGTCGATGAGCACCACCACGTCGGGATGCTCTTTGTCCAGGTAGGAGAGAATGCGGCGGCGGCCGGCAGCAATGGCCGGCAGCCGGCCGATGACTTCCGTCAGGCCGACCACGGCCAGCCGCGAAGCGGGAAAAAGCAGCGACACCCCGGCGGCGGCCATCCGCTGACCGCCGACCCCGTCGATCACCGCCCCGGGCAGCTGCCGATGGAGTTCGCGGGCCAGGTTGGCGCCGTGAAAATCACCGGAATCCTCGCCGGCAACGATCAGAATCCTGGGTCCTGGGGACATGTTTAACTCGCCAGTCGGCCGGCCGCCCACAGGCGGCGGCCAAATGATCAGGGGAGCCGGGTCAGCAGCTGATCAATTTTCGCTTTTATCTGGAAAGCGGCTTCCATGGCCACCAGGGCGTCGGCGCCGGAGATCACCGGCGGCCGCCCCTCGCGAACGGCGGTGACAAAAGATTCGATCTCGTTCATCAGGGAGTCGGCCTCGGGAAATTTTTCCTGCTGGTAGTCCAGCTGGGGGATGGGAGAAGAATAGTCGAACTCCCGGCGCTCGCAGCGCACCAGGGAGAAGTTGGCCAGATCGAGGGAAAAGTAGGCATCGGGCAGGAAGAGGCGGATCTTGCGCTCCTTCTGCAGGGAAACCCGGCTGGCGGTCAGGTTGCAGACCGGGCCGCCGGCGAAATGAATCCTGACGTTGGCGATGTCGACCTGCTGGGAGAGCACCGGCACCCCGACGGCGAAAATCTCCTCGATGGGACTCTGCACCAGGGAAAGCACCAGGTCCAGATCGTGGATCATCAGATCGAGAATGACGTCAACGTCGGTACTGCGGAAAGTGAAGGGCGACAGGCGGTGAACCTCGATGAACCAGGGCTGGCCGAGCTTCTCACTGGCGGCCATAAACACCGGGTTGAAACGCTCCAGGTGGCCGATCTGCAGGATAAGCCCCCGGTCGACGGCCAGGGAAACCAGCTGCTGCCCCTCTTCGATGGTGGCGGCAATCGGCTTTTCCAGCAGCACGTGCACCCCGGCCTCCAGGGCCCGGCTGGCCACGGCGAAATGGTCGACGGTGGGCACGGCAATGGAAACCGCTTCCACCGCCGCCAGCAGCTCATCCATGGAGGCCCAGGCCCGGGTGCCGTGCCGGGCCGCCACTTCCCGGGCCCGGTCGCCATCCAGGTCAAAAACGCCCACCAGTTCCACCTGGGGCAAAGCGGCATGCTTCTCGACGTGAAACCGGCCCAGATGGCCGACGCCGATGACCCCGGTGCGTATTGGCGCGGCGGCATTCATGGCTTGCGGCAGATGCCCCGGCTGGACTGTTCGATAAACTCAAGGAGGTGTTCAATCTCCGGCAGCGCCGGCAGTTCCTCCCTCACCTTGACTATTGCGTCTTTCAGGTTGAGGCCGTCGGTGCGAAAAAGGAGGCGAAAGGCCTTCTTCAAGGCGGCGATGGTTTCCTCGCCATAGCCCTGCCGCTTGAGGCCGACCAGGTTCAGGCTGTAAAGCCGGGCCGGGGCACCGGCGGCCAGGCAGTAGGGCGGCACATCCTGGTTGACGCCGGCGGTGCCGGAAACGATGGCGCTGCGGCCCACCCGGCAGAACTGATGGATGGCGGTCAGGCCGCCGATGATTGCCCGGTCGCCAATGTCGATATGCCCCCCCAGAGTGGCGGCGTTGGCCATGATGATGCCGTCGCCCAGGCGGCAGTCGTGGGCCACGTGGACATAGGCCATCAGGAAACACTGGCGGCCGATGACGGTGACGCCGCCCCCGCCCGGCGTCCCCCGGCTGACGGTGGCATATTCCCGGATCCTGGTGCCGGCGCCGATCTCCAGGCGGCTGTCGGTACCTCCCTGGTATTTCATGTCCTGGGGGTCGGTGCCGACAAAGGCATACGGGTAGATGCGGCATCCCGGGCCGATGACCGTTTCTCCGTAAATGGTGGCGTGATGATCGACGACCGTGCCGTCGCCCAGGGTCACCTCGCCTTCGATGATCACATACGGACCGATCTCCACCCCGGATCCCAGCTGCGCCCGGGAGGAAACAATTGCGGTTGGATGAATTTTCTCCACTTTTCTCCCCACCTGTACCCGCGCCCGCCGAAGCCGCGGCTCAGCCAATGGTGGCCAGGATTTCGGCCTCGGCGACCACGGCCTCCTCGACCCTGGCAACGGCCGTGCATTTCCAGATTTTGCCCCGCCGCTGCCTCACCCTGACATCCAGCAGCATGCTGTCGCCAGGCACCACCGGCTTGCGGAACCGGGCTTTGTCGATACCCATGAAAAATACTTCCCGCTCTTCGCCCAGTTCCCCGCCGGTTTCCATGGTATGAAAGACGAGTATGCCGCCGGCCTGGGCCAGGGCCTCGACCGTCAGCACCCCGGGCATCACCGGGAACTGCGGGAAATGGCCGGTAAAAAAATGCTCGTTGATGGTGACGTTTTTCAGCCCGACGATGCTTTTTCCCGGTTCAATGCTGATAATTCTGTCCACCAGCAGAAAAGGGTACCGGTGGGGCAGGTAATTCATGATCTTCAGAATATCGATCTTACTCTCCATCTTTTTCACCTTTCAGCTGGGAGCGCAACTGCTCGATTTCCTTTTCCAGGCGCTGCAGGGTCTGGCGCATGGCCGGCAGCTTGGTGAACACGGCCGCCGCCTTGAGAAATTCCCGGTGGGGCATCTGCGGCGTGCCGGTGATTACCTCTCCCGGCCCGATGCTGCGGGTGACCCCGGTCTGGGGGCCGACGATCGCCCCGTCGCCGATCGACAGATGCCCGGCAACCCCCACCTGGCCGGCCAGGATGACGTTGCGGCCGATGGTGGCGCTGCCGGCGATCCCCACCTGGGCAACGACCAGGGAGTGGTCGCCGATCTGGACGTTGTGGGCGATCTGCACCAGGTTGTCGGTCTTGACGCCGTTGCCGATCCGGGTCACGGCCAGGGCCGCCCGGTCGATGGTGTTGTTGGCCCCGATCTCCACGTCGTCGCCGATCTCGACGATGCCCACCTGGGGAATCTTGCAATGCCGGCGGCCGTCCCAGGTAAAGGCGTAGCCGTCGCTGCCGATCACCGTGCCGGCGTGGATCAGGCAGCGGGCCCCGATCCGGCAGCCGTCGTAAACCACCACGTTAGGATGGATGACGGTGCCGGCGCCGACGACCACGTCATCACCCAGCACCACTCCCGGCAGCAGGGCCGCCCCGGCGCCGACCACGGTACGCTCACCGACGCAGACCCCCGGACCCAGGAATGCATCGGCGGCGATTTCGGCGCTGGCGGCCACTACCGCCGTCGCCGCCCGGCCGGGGGGATACTTTTTCTCCGGGTAGAGCAGCCGCAGAATTTTGATCACCGCCAGGTCAGGCCGGGCCACGACGATCTGGGGCCGGGGGCAGGCCGGCATCCGTTTGCCGACCACCACCACTTCGGCCGCCGATGATGCCAGCAGGCGGGCCAGCTTGCGGTCGTAGAAAAAGGTCAGCTCGCCAGGTCCGGCGGTGGCCAGGGGGGCCACCCGGTAAACCCTCTGCCCGGCATTACCGCCCACCAGCTCGCCGTCCACGGCCCGGGCGACCTCCGCCAGCGTCAGACCTTGACAATTGTCGGCAGCCAAGACGCCCCCCTACTTCTTTTTGGCCTTGCCGGCCGCCGCCTGCTGCTGTTTCTTCCACTTGTTGTAGGCGTCGATCACCTGCTGGGAAATGTCGTAGCTTTCGTCGGCATAGAAGATGCTGCTCTCCTGGCGACCGAGAATCATCGAGTACTTCCCTTCCTTGCCCACCTTGACGATGACCTTCTCCAGGTCCTGGAGAATGCCCTTGGTCAGTTCCTTGTAGGTCTTTTTCAGCTCCCCTTCCGAGTCGGAAATGAACAGCTTGAAATCCCGCACCTGCTTCTGATACTCGTTTTCCTTTTCCGCCCGCGCCTTCTCACTGAGCATCATGCCCTGGCGCTGCAGCTCCTCCTTCATCTTGTTGAGCTTGGCTTCTTTTTCCTTGATCTGCTTGCCAAGCTCGGCCCGCTTCTTCTCCAGCTGCTGCCGGGCCTGCTTGCCCTGGTCGGAAAGGGCCATCACTTTCTGCAGGTCGATGTAAGCGATCTTGAACTGGCCGGCGGCGGCCGCCTCCCGGACCAGCAGGGGACAAAGGAAAAGGGCCATGGCCGCCAGCAACAACACCGGATAAACGATTTTTTTTCTCATTTTGTACAAACTCCTTTCATACTTACCTGCGCCTGCAGGTTTCAGCCATAAAAAAACATTAAAAGAATGAACCCACGGAAAAATCCCAGACCGTGCTTTTCTCGTCGTCCTCGGGATCGAGGTTGTATCCCCACTCTACCCGCAGGGGGCCCATGGGGGACTTCCAGCGGATGCCAAAGCCGACGCTCTGCCGCAGATCGAGATCGAAATTTTCCCCGTCGTCGTAGGCCTTGCCGGAATCATAAAACAGCACCCCGCGCAGGCCCATGGATTTCACCAGCGGGAAAACTATTTCGGCACCGATGATCAGCTCCTTGACGCCGCCGATAACGTCGCCGTTGTCGTCTTCCGGCCCGGCCTCGCCGTACTCGAAACCACGCAGGGTGCGCATGCCGCCGACGTAGAAGCGCTCGTAGGCCGGCAGGTCCTTGCCGTTGTAGCCGTCGGCGACGCCGATGGTGCTGTGGAGGTCAAGGGCGCTGTCCCACTTCAGGGGAAAGAACTTGTGCCCCTTGAGGATGACCTTGTAGAAATCGTTGTCAAAACCCAGGGGACCGCCGGCCAGGACAAAGGTGCTGGTCAGCTTGTAGCCGTGGCGGGGAAAGAAATAGTTGTCCCGCTTGTCCATGGTCAGGGTGAGAAAAACCTGGCTGGTGTCGGTGGTCCCTCTCTGCTCAACAATCCAGTCGGAAGCGTCCCAACTGACATTGTATATTTTAACCCTCTCCCAGCTGTAGCCGGCCGACCAGCTGGCATACTCGTTGATCGGCTTGCCAAAGTGAACCCGGAAACCCCGCTGCTTGGTGTCGTAGGCGTCATAGTCAACCTGCTCATTGTAAACCGAAAACCCGGCCGACAGGGGAATGTCGAGAAAATAGGGATCGGTAAGACTGATGCTGTAAAGGCTGTGGCCGCCGGCAATTTCCACGTGAAAAGCGGCATCCCAGCCCTTGCCGAGAAAATTTTTCTTGGCAATGCTGGCCGTGCCGATAATGGAATCGACGGTGCTGTAGCCCAGGCCGATGCTGAAAGAGCCGGTCTGCCCCTCGACGACCGAGACGTCAACGTCCATCTTGTCGTCCTTGGTGGGCTTGGTCTTGATGTCGGCTTCGGCGAAATACTGGGTGTTGGTCAGCCGATCCCGGCTCCGCTTCAGGCGGGCGGCGTTGTAAAGATCCCCCTCGGCGAAGCGCAGCTCGCGCCGGATAACCTTGTCTCTGGTCTTGGTGTTGCCGGAGATCCGGATACGGCCGAAATGGAATTCCTTGCCCCGGTCGATGCTGTAACTAATGGAGATCTCCCGTTTTTCCGGGTCAACATTGCTCAAGGGGTTGATGTCGACAAAGGCATAGCCCCGGTTGGCGTAATAGGAAGTCAGCTTGTCGAGGTCGTCATGCATGTTGAGGTTGCTGAAGGTCTCGCCGGGCTGTTCCTTCAACTTCTTGAGAATTCTTTCCTTGGCCGCCGGATCGAGCTGGTCGTCGATAATGTCGATCTTGCCCAGCTTGAAAACCTCCCCCTCGAAAACCTTGAAAGAAAGATAGATCCATTTCTTGTCGTCGCTGAGGGTAATTTCCGGCTTGCTGATCTTTGCCTGGATGTAACCCTTGCTCAGGTAGAATGACTTCAGCAGTTTGACGTCCTGCTCCAGCTGTTCTTTTTTCAGGATGCCGGCGTCGGTGGCCCAGGTAAGGAAAAAGGAATAGGTCTTGGTCTGGATCTGCCGACGCAGCCGCCAGTCGCTGAAAGCCTTGTTGCCGTAAAACTTGATCTTCTTGACGTAGCTCTTGCGCCCCTCCTTGATGTCGAAATAGAGCTTGACCCGGTTTTTGCCCACGGGGACGGTGCGGGACTTGACCTCGACGGTAAAAAAGCCCTTGTCATGGTAGAAAGTCCTGATCTTCTCCTCGCTCTCCTTGACTTTTTCCGGATTGAGGATGGAGAAGGTGCGAACGGTGATCTCCTTCAGCAGGTCTTTCCGCTCGATCTTGTCGTTGCCCTTGATGATGATGGCGGCGATCGACGGCTTTTCGGTGACGATGACCGCCACCTCCAGCCGGCCGGGCCCCACCGGGGTGACATTCATCAGGATGTCGTCGAAGAAGCCCAGGGCGTAGATCGCTTTCAGATCGGCGTCGAGCCGGGCGGCGGAAAACGGCTGCCCGACCTTGGTCTTCATTTTCTCGATGATGGTGCTCTTGGCGACCTTCTGGTTGCCGAGAACGACAATCTTCGCCACCTGGTAACCGTCATACTGGCCGTTGGCGGCCAACGCCGCGGCGGCGGCAAAACCAACCAGGAAAAACAGCAGGACGACAAGGAAGCCGGAGGGAAAAAGTCGACGAATCACTGAGGACAAACCTTTCTCACTGAGCCGTCTTCCAGGTAGATGATCTTATCCATGCGTTGGGCAAGGCGCTGGCTGTGGGTGACAATCACCAGGGCCAGGTCAAATTCTCGGTTGAATTCCAGCAGCAGGTTTTCCACTTCAAGGCTGTTTTTCAGGTCGAGGTTGCCAGTGGGCTCGTCCGCCAGAATCAGCGGCGGATTCAGCACCAGGGCCCGGGCCAGAGCCACCCGCTGCTGCTCGCCGCCGGAAAGTTCACCCGGCTTGTGCCGCAGCCGGTTTTCCAGGCCGACCCGTTCCAGAATCCGCCGGGCCCGCTCGCCGGCAGATTTCCGGCCGGCTCCCTGGATCATGGCGGGAATCATGACGTTCTCCAGGGCGGTAAACTCCGGCAGCAGGTGATGGAACTGGAAAACAAAGCCGATATGGGCGTTGCGCCAGGCAGCCAGCCGGTCGACGGACCAGCGGAAGACATCCTGGCCGCCGTGCAGCACCCGGCCGCCGGTGGGCTTGTCCAGGGTGCCCATGATCTGCAGCAAAGTGCTCTTGCCGGCCCCCGACTCGCCGCAGATGGCCAGCCGCTCCCCGGCGGCCACCTCGAGATCGATCGCTTTCAAGACCCGGATGGTCTCCCCGTCCAGGTAAAACTCCTTGGTCAGGGCCTCAACCCTCACCAGTGTGCTGGATTCTACCGCCAAAACCGTCCCCGGTGCCTAATCCTGGTAGCTTTCGATCATGCGGCACATGGTTTCCTGGTTCCTCTGCTTCAAATGTTCCATGACATGGCGCAGGAAATGGGGAAACTGGGTGGCGACCTCGTCCAGCACCTGTTTGTCCATGGTCACCAGCAGGCAGTCGGTAGCCGCGGTCACCGTGGCGATCGCCGGCCGGCCGGTGATCATGGAAATCTCGCCGAAAAAGTTGCCCTTGCCGAGGGTGGCCAGGGGCACGGTCTGCCCCCCGGTCTCCAGGGTGACGGCAACCTTGCCGGCCAGGATAATGTAAAACAAGTCGTTGTGTTTTCCTTCCTCGATGATCTTTTCTCCCATGGATATCGAGCGGGATTGCAGGCGGGTGATGATCTCCGCCCTCCTCCGGGCCGGAAAACGGTGAAAAAACATCAGGGAAGTGAGCACCAGG
>JAFDMG010000189.1 GCA_019306045.1 Deltaproteobacteria bacterium
GTGCCGGTCAGGTAAAAAATATCGGCGTACTGCAGGAAGATGGCGGCGCCGAAGTGGTTTGCCGCCAGGGCCTGCTGCAGGCGGCCAAGGCGCTGGTGGATCTCGGCGGGGGGGACAAGGTGGTAGAAAGCCGGCAATGCCAGCCGTTCGGTTTCGGGAGACGTCATGTGGTTGCTGCCTGGCGCCAGTATTTTTTTCTCCTATGCGAGTTGCCGGGGAAAAGCAGGGTGAAGATGGGCGAGGGAGATAAAAGCCGGCCGTTTTGCAATTGGCTGGCCGCTGCCGGTTGGCTCTGCCGGGTGCCGACCGCTGCTTCTGCTGCCCGATAACCGGCTTCCCGTTTCAGGAGGATAGCTTTTCCTCTATTCTGACAATGTAGGATTCGATCTCGTCCTTGAGCTTGGCCAGTTCCAGCAGCCGTTTGTCCACTTCACTGCTGTGATGGCGCAGCAGCTCCACCACCCGGGGCAGGACTTTCTTGTTGGACCGGTGGATGCTGTAGATCCGCTCCAGTTCCGCCATCTCATTCAATGACAGGCCCAGCAGCTTGAGTTTCTTGATGAAGCGCAGCCGCCGCAGGTCGTTGTTGGTGTAGATCCGCCGCCCCCCCTCGATCCTCTTGACGGTGTTCAGGAGGCCGATCTCCTCGTAATACCGGATGGTTCGCGGACTCATGCCCAGCAGCTTGCCCAGCTCCCCGATACGGTAGGTCTTGTCGTCGGTTTCCGCGTCATGTTTGCCCATGGCGATGGTTTTGGCCCTCCGGCTAACGTTGTCTGCTCACGGCCCTGCTGAAAGACGGGCAGGTAAAAAAACCATGTTACATCTTTGAATTAACTTTTCCATAATCCAATTCAGAGATGAAAGTCAACAAATTTATTGCGGTTATTGTTGTCTGGCCGTCATGCCGGCCAAGAGAGCGGCCCGGCCGGCTGGCACGATGGCTTTTGCCTGCCAGCTAACGTGAGCTGTACTTTTTTGGCTTGACAAAGGCCGGTGAGATGGTATAGGAGGAGTCAAATTGATATAAAAACGTTTTATATGTTTTCTGAGGATGGCATGGGTAACGACGGCAAGACAGCGTTATTGCAGGTGGACAATGTTTACCTGAGTTTCGGGGGGGTGAACGCCCTGCTCGGCGTCAGTTTTGAGGTGCAGCGGGGGGAGATCTTTTCCATCATCGGCCCCAACGGGGCCGGCAAGTCCAGCCTGTTCAACTCCATCAGCGGTCTTTACCGGCCCCAGCGGGGCAAGATCCTGTTCAAGGGGCAGGAAATTACCGGCATGCCGCCTTACAAGATCACCGCCCTGGGTATTGCCCGCACTTTCCAGAATATCGAGCTGTTCAAGGGGATGACGGTGCTGGACAACCTGATGCTCGGCCGGCACATCCTGATGAAAACCGGCCTGCTTTCCGGCGGCTTGTGGTTTGGCAAGGCCCAGAAGGAAGAGCTGGAGCACCGCAAGGTGGTCGAGGACATCATCGACTTCCTGGAAATCGAACATATCCGCAAGAAACAGGTGGCCATGCTGCCTTACGGGCTGCAGAAACGGCTGGAACTGGGCCGCGCCCTGGCCCTGGAGCCCGAGCTGCTGATCGTCGACGAACCGATGGCCGGCATGAACCTCGAGGAAACCGAGGACATGGCCCGCTTCATCCTCGACATCAACCAGGAGCGCCAGACCACCGTGGTGCTCATCGAGCACGACATGGGTGTCGTCATGGATATCTCCGACCGGGTGGCGGTGCTGGACTTCGGCAAGCTGCTGGCGGTCGGCACCCCGGATGAGGTGCAGCAGGAACCAGCGGTCATCCGGGCCTACCTGGGAGAAGATACCGAACTTTATCGCCGCTGAGGCGGATGGATTAGAATTATCGCGGCATCCGGCCGGTGCTGGTTTGTCCGGAGCGGCAGAATTTCATTCATTTATTTAAGGAATAAAGGAAATCATGGCAGAAGATACCCTCCCCAGACTTCTCCTGCGCAATGCCAAAAAGTATGGCCATTCGCGGCACGCGATGCGGGAAAAAGATTTTGGTATCTGGCAGAGTTTCACCTGGCAGGACTATTACGATCACGTCCGCTGTTTTGCCCAGGGTCTGGCGGCCATGGGCGTGCGCCGGGATGACAAGATTGCCATTATCGGCGACAACCGGCCGGAATGGGTGTTCGCCGAGCTGGCGGCCCAGTGCCTGGGGGCGGTGCCCATCGGCATTTACCAGGATTCCATCCTCAAGGAGGTTTCCTACATCATCAACCTGGCGGAAGCCAAGGTGGTGGTGGCTGAAGACCAGGAGCAGGTGGACAAGATCCTCGACATGAAGGATGATCTGCCCTCGGTGCAGAAGGTTGTCTACCACGATCCCAAGGGGATGTACAATTACGACGATCCGCTGCTGATCTTCTTCCCCGAGGTCGAGGAGCTGGGGCGGGAGTATGAGAAGCTGCACCCCGATTTCTTCATGGAGCAGATTGATGCCGCTCACGAGGACGACGTGGCCGCCATTTGCACCACCTCGGGGACGACCGGCAACCCGAAGCTCTCCATGCTCAGCCACAAGAACCTGCTGCGGATGGCCAAGAACCTGGGCGAGGTGGACCCGAAGTACGAGACCGACGATTTTGTCTCTTTCCTGCCCCTGCCCTGGATCGGCGAACAGATGATGGCCATTTCCAGCGCCCTGCTTTTCGGCTTCACGGTCAACTTCCCCGAAAAGCCGGAGACCGCCCAGGAAAACATCCGCGAGATCGGTCCCCACGTCATGTTCTCGCCGCCGGCGGTCTGGGAAAACATGGCGGCCACCGTCCAGGTCAAGATCATGGACGCCTCGCCCCTGAAGCGGTTCTGCTACAACCTCTGCCTGCCGATCGGCTACCATTGGGCCGACCTCAAGTTCCAGAAGAAAACCCCCACCCTGTGGGACAAGATCCGCTATGCTTTTGCCTACCAGCTGGTGTTCCGGGCCCTGAAAGACCGCCTGGGCTTCTGCAAGATCCGCAGCGCCTCCACCGGCGGCGCCGCTTTGGGGCCGGATACCTTCCGCTTTTTCCACGCCCTCGGGGTGAACCTGAAGCAGATCTACGGCCAGACGGAAATCTCCGGCATCTCCTGCATCCACCGGGACGGCGACGTCGATTTCGATTCCGTCGGCATGCCGATTCCCGAAACCGAGATCAGGATTACCGACGACGGCGAGATTATCTCCCGCAGTCCGTCCCTTTTCCTCGGCTACTACAGCGGCCACCTGGTGGTTATCGACCGGGTCAAGGATGTCATGACCCTGCGGGACGGCACCCGGTTCTCGCCCCAGTTCATCGAGAACAAGCTGAAATTCAGCCCTTATATCAAGGAAGCGGTGGCCATCGGGCACCAGCGGGACTACATTGTCGCCATGATCTGCATCGATTTCAGCGTGGCCATCGGGCACCAGCGGGACTACATTGTCGCCATGATCTGCATCGATTTCAGCATCGTCGGCAAGTGGGCGGAGAACAACCGCCTGGCCTACACTACCTACACCGACCTGGCTTCCCAGGACCCGGTTTACGAGATGATCGAAAAAGAGGTGGTCAAGGTCAATAAGACGCTGCCGGAATCGGCCCGGATCGCCAAGTTTATCCTTTTATATAAGGAGCTGGATGCCGACGACGGTGAATTGACCCGGACCCGCAAGGTCCGCCGCCGCTTCGTGGACGAGAAGTACGCCGAAATCATCGAGGGCATGTATGCCGGCAAGGCGGCCATTCCCATCGAGACCCAGATCAAGTACCAGGATGGGACGGTAAAGACGATCAAGACTACCATCAAGGTCAAGGAATTGATATCCGAGAGAGGTGGAAAATAGGCATGGATTTTTTTCTGCAGTTATTAGTCAGCGGCATTGTGGTTGGCAGCATCTATGCCCTGGTTGCCCTCGGCTTCGTGCTGATCTACAAGGCCACCGGGGTGATCAATTTCGCCCAGGGCGAGTTTCTGATGGTGGGGGCTTACATCTGCCTAGGGATGGTGACCACTCTGCACATCCCATTCTGGGTTGCTTTTTTCCTGACCATGGCGGTAACGGTGATATTGGGGTTGATCATCGAAAAGGTTGCTTTGCGGCCAATGATCGGTGAGCCGATTATCTCCATCATCATGCTGACCATCGGTTTATCAAGCGTGTTGAAATGCGGGGTGCAATTGGTCTGGGGTCCCAACAATCGGGTCTATCCGCAGATCTTCTCCCAGGTGCCGGTGCATATGGGGCCGGTGGTGGTTTCCCAGGTCTACCTCTGGAGCGTCGGTTTCGCTTTCCTCTTTCTGCTCCTTTTCACCCTGTTCTTCCGCTACTCTACCGCCGGCATTGCCATGCGGGCGGTGGCCGACGACCAGCAGGCGGCGCTTTCCATGGGCATCAGCGTCAAGAAGGTTTTTGCCATGGCCTGGTGCATTGCCTTCCTGGTGGCCGCATCCTCGGGGGGCTGGACAGCATCCCGGGGGCGATTCTCGGCGGCCTGATCATCGGCATCCTTGAAGCTCTGACCGGCGGCTACATCGATCCCATCGTCGGCGGCGGCACCAAGGAGGTCATTCCCTTCGTGGTCCTGGTGGTCATTCTGATGATCAAACCCTACGGCTTCTTCGGGACCGAAGAGATCGAAAAGGTGTGAGCGGCGGCCAGCGCGGCAGGATTTTTCAGTTTATTCCACGTATCTTAATATTGAGGTTGACAAGGTAGATTATGAGCGCGAACATCTGTGGCGACTATAAAACCACTTACAAAGAGGACATGGTTCTCTTTCAGACCAAGTTCTCCCGTTTCTGGCTGGCGGTCTTCATCCTCGCCCTCTATGCCGTGCCGCCTTTGCTGGGCAACTACACCCTTTACGTGGCCAATATGATCTGCATCGCGGTCATCGGCGCCCTGGGGATCAACATCCTCACCGGTTTCACCGGCCAGATATCCCTGGGGCACGGGGCGTTCATCGGCATCGGCGCCTACACTTCCGGCTACCTGACCATGAAACTGGGAGTGCCGTTCATTATTGCCCTGCCCTGCGCCGGCCTGATTACCGCCCTTTTCGGCATGGTTTTCGGCATCCCCTCCCTGCGTCTCAAGGGTCTCTACCTGGCCATCGCCACCCTGGCGGCCCAGTTCATCATCGAGTACCTGATGGTGCACCTGGAATCGATTACCAACGGCGTCCTCGGTCTGCTGGTGGATTCGCCGTCGATCTTCGGCTTCAGTTTCGACACCGATCTGAAGTATTTCTACCTGACGGTAACCATTGCCATCCTGGCGACCATGTATGCCAAGAATATCGTCCGCACCCGGCCCGGCCGGGCGTTCATCGCTATCCGCGACCGCTACATTTCCGCCGAGGTGATGGGCGTCAATCTGTTCAAGTACAAACTGATGGCCTTTGCCATCAGTTCTTTCCTGGCGGGCATCGCCGGTTCCCTCTGGGCTCACTACGTGACCATCATCACCCCGGAGCATTTCACCATCGGGGTTTCCATCCAGTACCTGGCGATGATCATCATCGGCGGCTTGGGACACATCATCGGCTCCATCTACGGGGCGATTTTCATGGTGCTGCTGCCGGAGGTCCTGCGCCTGATCAGCGAAAGCCTGAGCAGCCATTTCCCGGTGATTGTCAATCTCTTTGCCGCCATCAAGGAGGGGGTTTTCGGGGCCATCATCATTGGTTTCCTGATTTACGAACCGGACGGCCTGGCTCACCGCTGGCAGATGATCAAGGCCTACTGGAAACTGTGGCCGTTTTCGTATTAGCCGGCACGGGAAGGTTGTAAAAAGAAAATATCCTGTTATATTAGTTTTAGCTTGGTGTTTTAACGGGCTGGCTGTGTCATGGGGAGACGGCTCGCCGCAGGAAAAAAATCAGTTTTGCCATGAGGAGGGTGATTATGAAGAGAAGAAGTTTGTTGTGGGGTTTGGCAATTGCTTTGTCATTTGCTTTGCTGACCTTGGGGGCGGGGCCGGTACAGGCGGCGAAGACCATCAAAATCGGCGGTCTGTTTGACATTACCGGCGGGACCGGCAGCGTCGGCACTCCCTATGCCGAGGGGGTGCGTGACTATGTCCGTTACCTGAACGAGAACGGCGGCATCAACGGCAAGAAGATCGAACTGCTGGATGTTGACTATGCCTACAAAATTCCCCAGGCGCTGGCAGCCTATAAAAAGTTTAAAAATGCCGGGGTCGTGGCCATTCAGGGATGGGGCACCGGCGACACCGAAGCCATGGCGCCGCTGGTCAAGAAAGACCACATTCCCTATATGTCGGCTTCCTATTCCGAACACCTGACCAACCCGGAAGTGACGCCCTACAACTTCATGGTGGGCACCACCTACGCCGACCAGGCCCGGGTGGCCCTCAAATACATCGCCGAGACCTGGAAAGACAAGAGCCGCAAGCCCCGGGTCGCTTTTATTTACAACGATACCGGTTTTGGCCGCTCGCCGTTCTTTGACGTCGACTACCAGGGCCATCATTTCCCGGCGGCCGAATCCTATGCCAAGGAAGTGGGCGTTGAAATCGTCGACACTCTGATAGTCGGCCTCCGCGCCCTGGACGCCACCCCGCAGCTGCTGAACATGAAAAAGAAAGATCCGGATTACGCCATCGTCCAGGAAACCTCGGTGATGGCCACCATCCTCAAGGATGCCAAGAAACTCGGCCTGCGGACCAAGTTCTTCGCTTTGAACTGGGCCATGAGCCGCAAAATTATGAGCCTGGCCGGCGACGCCGCCGAGGGCTGCTACTGGACCAACCCGTTTGCCACCTGGGATGACGTCCATCTGCCCGGCGTCAAGAAGGCCCGTGAAATCAGTGAAAAATACCATCCTGGAAAGGTCCAGGTCGTCAATTACTTCCAGGGATACACGGCGATGCTGGTGATGGCCGAAGCCATTCGCCGGGTTGAAGGCGAAGTTACCGGCGAGAAAATCAAGGACGCCCTGGAAAACATGAAAGACTTTGATACCGGCGGCCTCACCGTGCCGATCACCTTCACCAAGACCAGCCACAAGGGTTCCCTGGGTCTGCGCATTTACCAGGTCAAGGGCGGCAAACTGGTGCCGGTTACCGACAAAATCATGGTCAAGCGGTAATGATTCGCTGTTGTTGCCGGCGACGGTAAAATTAATTTGATTTAACGCTGATTACAGGAGGGCCAGAGCGCTGGCGCGCTCTGGCCCTTAATTTCCCGGACCGTTTTTCCGGTTCGGGATGCCGGAGAGCTGCCCATGAGTATTATGCTCAACATCAATAATATCGAGGTTATCTACAACGAGGTTATCCTGGTGCTCAAAGGGATGTCCCTGGAAGTTCCCGAAGGCAAGATCGTCACCCTGCTGGGGGCCAACGGCGCCGGGAAGACCACGACCCTGAAGGCGGTTTCCGGGCTGCTCAAGGCGGAAGAGGGGGAGGTAACCGACGGCACCATCGAATTCATGGGCCAGAAAATCAACGACCTGGACCCGGAAGACATCGTCACCAGCGGCATTTTCCAGGTTATGGAAGGCCGCCGGATCTTCAAGGACCTGACGGTGACCGAAAACCTGATCGTCGGCGGCTACACCCGCAAGGACAGGGACAATCTCAAACGGGACATGGAGATGGTTTTTTCCTATTTCCCGCGCCTGAAAGAGCGGCACAAGCAGGTGGCCGGCTACATGAGCGGCGGCGAGCAGCAGATGCTGGCCATCGGCCGGGCCCTGATGGCCAAGCCGCGGCTGATGATGCTCGACGAGCCTTCCCTGGGCCTGGCGCCATTGCTGGTCAAGGAGATTTTCGAGATTATTCAGCGGATCAACAAGGAAGAGAAAACCACCATTCTGCTGGTGGAACAGAACGCCAACCTGGCCCTGCAGATTGCCGATTACGGCTACATCATGGAAGGGGGCAAGGT
>JAFDMG010000190.1 GCA_019306045.1 Deltaproteobacteria bacterium
CCGGCGAAAAAATTCCGTCACTTGCATCATTTCCCCCCTCAACAACCGGCCTGGCCCCGGAAAAGCGGCTCCCGGACGCGGCCGAACCACGGCAACAGCTGCCGCCGGTCCCGCTGGCAAGGGAAGCGGGCCGGACAATCCAGGCCGTCCCCATCGGCAAACAGGCCCAAACCGGCAGGCAACGGCAATTATAGCCGGCAACGTACTCCCTGGCAACCGGGAAAAGCCGGAGGCCTCTTTCCCGTCGGCTGTCGGGGACAGACAAACGCCGGCAGCCGCCATGACAAGGCGGCAATCGCGCCTTGACAACGATTCCGGCATATTTTATGAAGGTGTTTGCCGGGAGATTTCCCGCGGCCGGCTACAGGAATCGCGGCGCGCCGCCACCGGCGGCAGAACCGGCAGGATGGCATAACCAATCTGGAAAGGGAAACCGGCGGCGGCCAGCGGGCGGCGGCAAAACTGGCTGGAGACCGCCACGCCTTTTCCCGGGGAACGGCAAACCGGCGCCCGCCGGTAAAAAACCAGGCTCCCCCGGATCAACCGCTGTTGATGATCCGGGGATTTTTTATCCGCTTCCTCCCGGTGGTCCCAGCCAAGACGGCAGGGCCGCCGGCAGCCGCAGCCGGAAAAAACAAGGAGAGCAACCAAGCGATGAAACCACTTCGCCACCTGGCCGCCGGCCTGCTGTTCCTGGCTGCCGCCTGCCTGCCGGCCCGGTCCGCTCTGGCGGCCCCGCCGCTCCAATTCACCGACAGCCGCGGCCAGCAGGTTACCATTGCCGCCAGCCCCCGGAGAGTGGTTTCCCTGGTGCCGGCGATCACCGAAATGATCCTCCGCCTGGGAGCAGCTGACCGGCTGGTGGGCCTCACCTACCACTCGGTGCTGCCGCCGGCCAGCGCCGGCAAGGCCGTGGTCGGCGGCTTCCTGCACCCGGATCCGGAACTGGTGGCGGCCCTGCATCCCGACCTGGTTTTCTGTGCCGCTCTCCAGCAGCCGGCCATGGCCCCGCTGGCCGGCCGGGTCCAGATGGTCGACCTGGAATCCCGCACCATAGCGGAAGCCTTTGCCCACCTGCGGCTGCTGGGGGAAATTTTTAACCGCCAGGCGGCCGCGGCGGCAATCATCGCCGAGGAAAAACGACAACTGCGGGTCATCGCCGCCAAGGTGGCCAAGATACCCCCGGGTGAACGCCAGCGGGTTGCCAGGTTTATCGGCGCCGGACAGGCCCTGATGGTCCCCGGCGACGACTCCTTTCAGAACGAATATATCCGGGCCGCCGGCGGCCGGCCGCCGGTATTTGGCAAAAAGGGCCCTTTTGTCACGGTTTCCCCCGCCGCCTGGCGGCGGTTCAACCCCCAGGTGATCTACGGCTGCGAAAGCGACCGCCAGGCGGTCAAGATCCTGCAGCAACCCGGCTGGCGGGAAGTGGACGCGGTCAAAAATGGGCGGATCTTTTTTTTCCCCTGCGACCTGACCTGCCGGGCGGCCACCCATGAGGGCTATTTCGTCTCCTGGCTGGCGGCCAGGATATACCGGCATCAGTTCGAACAGTTGGCCAACAATGTCCTGCCGGAAAAGGTGATCGGCAAACGGCCCCTGGAGATCGGCCTGGACTACATCCGGCAGGCGGAAATCATCGACAGCGACATCCGCGACTTCCGCAACCGGACCCTGGTCCTGGAGTTCAAACGCCCCCTGGCGGTGGTTTCCACCCTTGAAGGCGAACGCCGGGGAATCACCCGGGTGGCCAACCACTACTTTCCGCCCCCCAGCTGGGGCCTGGGGCATCACCTGGGCCTGGCCGGCCTGCGGTCCCACACCCTGGAAGTGCTCGGCCTGCCGGCGGCCAAGACGGCCATCCTGTTTACCGGCGCCGACATGAACAACCTGGCCGTGGTTCACCGGTCTTTCCGCGACCTGACGGTCTACGCCCTGGTGACCGCCGGCGTGCACTCCAACGCCGTCCGCATGGCGGAGGACATCGGCCGCTACTACGAACCGGGAACCATCAACATTATCCTGCTGAGCAACGCCCGCCTGAGCCGGCGGGCGATGACCCGGGCCCTGATCAGCGCCACCGAAGCCAAGAGCTGCGCCCTGGCCGACCTGGACATCCGCTCGAGCTACACCGGCAAAATCAACCGGGCCACCGGCACCGGCACCGACAACATCATCGTCGTCGCCGGCGAAGGGGTGGCCATTGACAATACGGGCGGCCATGCCAAAATGGGGGAACTGATCGCCCGGGCGGTCCACCAGGGAGTGATCGAGGCCATTTACCGGCAGAACGGCATCGTCGCCCGGCGGCCGGTTTTCCAGCGGCTGGCGGAACGGGGGGTGGACCTTTTTGCCCTCACCGCCGCCGTCGCCCCCGCCGGCAGGATTGCGGCGCTGCACCAGGAGGTGGAGCGGCTGCTGCTCCAGCCGCGCTACGCCGGCTTCCTGGAAACCGCCATGGCCATCAGCGACGACTGCCAGCGGCACCTGGTCTGCAGCCTGGAAACTTACGACCGCTGGTGTCAAACGGTCGCCGGCGAAATCGCCGGCGGGCAGCCGCCCGCCGGCCTGCGGCTGCCCGCCGAACCCCAGCTGCCGCCGGCACTGGAAAAGGCCCTGGAAGCCCTGTACCGGGGCGCCCTGGCCCGGCTGCAGACCAGGAAAAAATAACCCGCACCACCACGCCAACATCCCTTTTCCACGGCTAGCGGCCGGGCGGCGGCCAAAAAACCGGCTCCCGGCCCCGAATCAACCCCTTGTCCCCGGCCAAGAATTACCTTGCCGCCCTGCCTGGGCCAGGGTACGGAACCGCGGCGCCCGGCATCCGCAGCATCGCCCCCACAACCGCCAACCGCCTGCCAGCTTTTTACCCTGTTTTTTCCCGGCGTAGAACCAGATTGCCGGTTAAAACCGAAAAAAAAGCAACCGGGGGCAAAATACTTGACTAAATTACTTGACTTTAGACCATGGTCCAAGGATTATATTGTTATTGAAAGCTTTGAACAGCCACCAACACGGGAGAAGAAAAATGAATTTACTGACCATCGGCAAACTGGCGGCCGCCGCCGGGGTGAGCACGGACACGGTTCGCTTTTACGAGCGCAGCGGGCTGCTGCCGCCGCCGGCGCGCACCGAAGCCAACTACCGGCTCTATCCCCAGCAGACCGTCAAGCGGCTGAAGTTCATCCGGCGGGCCAAGGCCCTGGGCTTCACTCTCAACGAAATCAGGGAACTCCTGGCCCTGCGCCACGATCCCGACAGCACCAAGGCCGAGGTCAAGTCATTTACCGAGAACAAGATCGAAGACATCCGGCAGCGGATTGCCGACCTCCAGCGCATCCTCGCCACCCTGGAGCACCTGGCGGGGGCCTGCGACGGCCACGGGCCGGCCGACGACTGCCCGATCCTGGCCGCCATGGACGACGATCTCCGGGGTGAATGTCAACTTGCCGGCCACCACGCCCGCTGCCGGCCCGCCGGCGGCTGAGCAACAACGGCGGCGCTTGCCGCCACAGGAGGCAACCATGGAAGAATCCAGCCAGCACCATCACCGACACGAGCACCGGGAACAGCAGGGCGAACAGCCCCGGTCAACGGCCGCCCCGCCGCCTCCCTACGTCGATCCCGTCTGCGGCATGAGCACCGACGACGCTTCCGGCGGCAGCGGGCGGAGGGTCCCGCCCTGGCAGTGGAGCCGCAAGAAGCCGCCGGGCCCCGCAACCGGGAAGCCGAAACCGCCGGCTACACCTGCCCCATGCACCCGGAAATCCGGCAGGACCACCCGGGCAGCTGCCCCAAGTGCGGCATGGCCCTGGAACCCCTGACGCCGGTTGTCCAGACAGCCGGGATTGAATACACCTGCCCCATGCACCCGGAGATCATCCAGGACACCCCCGGCAACTGTCCCCTCTGTGGCATGGCCCTGGAACCGAAAACCATCGTGCCGGCGGCGGCGGAAAACCCGGAATATGACGACATGCGCCGCCGGTTCGTCATCGGCGCCATCCTCACCGTTCCCCTGGTGCTGGTCGCCATGCGCGGCCTTCTCGGCCTCGACGGGCTCATCGAAAGCCTGGTCCCGCCCAGCCGGCTCAACTGGCTGGAAATGCTGCTGGCCACCCCAGTGGTGCTCTGGGCCGGCTGGCCCTTTTTCACCCGCGGTCTGCAATCGGTGCGCAACCGCAGCCTCAATATGTTCACCCTGATCGCCCTGGGGGTGTCGGTAGCCTACGGCTACAGCGTCGCCGCCGTGGTCGCCCCGGGGATTTTCCCGGCTTCCCTGCGCGCCGCCGACGGCAGCGTCGCCGTCTACTTCGAAGCGGCCGCCGTGATCGTCGTTCTCATTCTCCTGGGCCAGGTGCTGGAACTGCGGGCCCGCAGCCAGACGGGGACGGCCATCCGCCGGCTGCTGGACCTGAGCCCCAAAACCGCCCGCCGCCTCGAGGCGGACGGCACGGAAAGAGACATCCCCCTGGAGATGGTTCAACCCGGCGACCGGCTGCGGGTGCGGCCCGGGGAAAAAATTCCGGTTGACGGCGTGGTGCTGGCCGGGCGCAGCCGGGTCGACGAGTCGATGATCTCCGGCGAACCCCTGCCGGTGAGCAAGGAACCCGGCGACCAGGTGGTTGGCGCCACGGTCAACGGCAAGGGCAGCCTGGTAATCCGGGCGGAAAAAGTCGGCAGTGACACCCTGCTGGCCCGCATCGTCCAGATGGTGGCTGAAGCCCAGCGCAGCCGGGCGCCGATCCAGAAGCTGGCCGACCGGGTGGCCGGCTACTTCGTCCCCGCGGTCATTGTTGTGGCCCTGGCCGCCTTTGCCGCCTGGTACCTCGTCGGACCGGAACCCCGCCTGGCACACGCCCTGATCGCGGCGGTTTCGGTGCTGATCATTGCCTGTCCCTGTGCCCTGGGACTGGCAACGCCCATGTCGATCATGGTGGCCACCGGCAAAGGAGCCACCATGGGGGTGCTGTTCAAAAATGCCGAGGCCATTGAAACCCTGCGCCAGGTAGACACCCTGGTGGTGGACAAGACCGGCACCCTGACCGAGGGCAAGCCCCGGCTGACCGGGGTGGTGCCCGCCTCCGGCTTCACCGAAAAGGAGCTGCTGACGGCGGCGGCCACCCTGGAAAAGGGCAGCGAACACCCGCTGGGGGAGGCCATCGTCGCCGGGGCCCGGGCCCGGAACCTTGACCTGGACGCCGACGTGGCGGATTTCAGTTCCCATACCGGCAAGGGAGTTTCCGGGATGGTGGCCGGCCGGCGGGTTCTGCTGGGCAACCAGCGGCTGCTGGCGGATTTTGGCGTCCCCGTTTCCCTGGCGGCCGCGGCGGATGCCAGGCGGCAGCAGGGAGAAACGGTAATCATGGTGGCCATTGACGGCACCCCGGCCGGCCTGCTGGCGGTGGCCGACCCGATCAAGGAAACCACCCCGGAGGCGGTGCGCCAGTTGCACGCCGAAGGGGTCAGGATCGTCATGCTCACCGGGGACAGCCGCCTGACCGCCAACGCCGTGGCCGCCCGCCTCGGCATCGACGAGGTGATCGCCGAAGTCCTGCCGGCGGCAAAGGCGGCCGTGGTGCAAAAACTGCAGGACGAGGGCCACCTGACAGCCATGGCCGGCGACGGCATCAACGACGCCCCGGCCCTGGCCCTGGCCCGGGTGGGCATCGCCATGGGCACCGGCACCGACGTGGCTATGGAATCGGCCGGCGTCACGTTGGTCAAGGGCGACTTGACCGGCATTGTCCGGGCCCGGAAACTGAGCCGGGCGACAATGGCCAACATCAGGCAGAACCTCTTTTTTGCCTTCATTTACAATTCACTGGGAGTCCCGGTGGCCGCCGGTGTGCTTTATCCCTGGCTGGGCATCCGCCTGAGCCCGGTAATCGCCGCGGCCGCCATGAGCCTCTCCTCGGTATCGGTAATCGTCAACGCCCTCCGGCTGCGGCGGCTGAAAACAAGTTAAAGCCATCAACCAACAACCTC
>JAFDMG010000191.1 GCA_019306045.1 Deltaproteobacteria bacterium
CCCGCACCATGCCCTGCAGGATACCACCGCCGATTACCTGCCCCTCTGGTCCCATGAGCTGACCGGCCAGACTTTTACCGATTATGACTCAGTGACTTTTGACGGTGCCGGTCATAAAGCCGGCGACAGCCTCACCGGGCCTTCCCGGCTGTGCATGAGCTGCCATGACGGGGCGGTGGCCGTCGACCAGCATTACGGCATGCCTGGATCCGACGTCCGTTCCGGCGACAGCTGGGGCGAGATCGGTGTTGGTGCTGGCGGGGATCTGAGCAATGACCACCCGATCGGCTTCGACTACACCGCCGTCGCCGGGGTGGTTGACGACGAGATCCGCCTGGCGACCACGCCGGTGCCCAACCCCAACGTCGACACCATTCAAGACCTGCTCTGGGATGGCCAGTGGATGACCTGTTCTTCCTGTCATGACGTCCACAACACCGACGCCAACGAGGATTACTTCCTCTACGGCCCCCAGGCCAACTCCGAGTTCTGCCTCATCTGTCACGACAAGTAAAATCAACGGCCAGCCGGCGGCAAACAGCCCGGCCGGCCCCGAAAACAACCAGCGGGAAGGCCGCCTGACCAGGCGGCCTTTCTTTTTGGCGGTCCCGGTATCCGGTGCCTCCGGGGGTGGGTTTTTTCACCCATTCAAGGCATGAATATTGCTTCTCCATTAACTGCTAAGGGTCGGAATCCGGCCCGGGAATTTTTTACTCATGGAGATGGTTGATCATGGCCGGAAAAAACAGGAAAAACGACAGTTGGCGGAAAAGGTTGATTTTATTGCTATTGCTGGCGGGGATGCTGGTGTTGGCCGGTTGCGCCGGCACCGAGGTCAGCGGTCCCCAGGGGCCGGTCTTCTTTCCCCCGGCGCCCAACCCGCCGCGGGTGCAGTACCTGACCAGGATTTCGTCGTCGCGGGACGTTGACGACAAGCAGCTCAGCGGTCTGTCGCTGGTGGCTGTCGGCGACACCCGGGCCGAAAAGGTCAAGCCGATCATCAAGCCATTCGGCATCACTTTCCACAAAGGAAAGATCTACCTTTGCGACACCACCGCCGCCCGGGTGATCATTATCGACCCGGCCAAGAAAACCTTTGACTTTCTTAAAGGCAACTACAGCTTTGGCAAGCTGAAAAAACCGATCAACCTGGATCTCGATGCCGAGGACAACCTTTACGTCGCCGACACCATGCGCCGTGAGGTGCTGGTTTACGGGCCGAGCGGCAACTTCCTCCGGGCCTACGGCAAGACCCTGGAGATGAAACCGGTCGACGTGGCCGTCGACGGCGACTTTCTCTACGTGCTCGACATCAAGAATCACGACATCAAAATCTTGGACCGGAAAACCGGCAAGCTGCGGCGCCGCATCGGCAAAACCCCGGACGGCAAATACCTGCTGTCAATGCCCATCAGTCTGGCCCTGGGTCCCAAAGGCAGCATCTACGTTACCAACATGACCACCGGCAAGGTGGTCAACCTGGACCGGGACGGGCACCTGCTGGGCGAGTTCGGCAAACTGGGAGACGGCTTCGGCCAGTTCGGGCGGCCGAAAGGGATCGACGTGGACCGACAGAACCGGATCTACGTCGTCGACGCCGCCCACCAGAACGTGCAGATTTTCAACAAGAAAGGCCGGCTGCTGATGTTTTTCGGCGATCCCGGGCTGCCCTTCGGTTCTTTGAACCTGCCGGCCAGCATTGCGGTTACTTCCGAGGGCATCGAGCTTTTCCGGCAGTATATCGATCCCGCTTTCGCGGCCGAAAACCTGATTTTCGTCACCAGCCAGTTCGGGGCGGCCAAGATTTCGGTCTACGCCCTCGGGCAGCTGAAAAAATGAGCGGCCGGCAGTGATGGGCGTCAAACCGGGCAAAATGATTTTGCCGCTGCTGGTGGCGGCTGTCATCGCCGCCTGGCCGTTGGCCACCGGCTGTGACCGGATGACCCGTCACCAGGTGCTGACCACCATCTTTGACGGCGTTCCCGATCCCATTCCTCCCGAGCAGATTCTCGAGGATTACTACCAGCGCCGCCGCCAGCAGGAGCTGGCGGCCGCCGCGGGCCAGGAGGGCGATGCCGGTCCCGGCCGGCGGCATGTCTCCAAGCACAAACCGTACGCGGAGAAAAAGTGCAAGGATTGCCACGACTTCAGCACTTCGGTGGGCCTGATACGTCCTCCCCGCGAGCTCTGTTTCGTCTGTCACCGGGATTTCCGCCGCCATCTGCGCGACCCTTACGTCCATGGCCCGGTGGCCGTGGGCGACTGTTCCGCCTGTCACTTGCCCCACTCGTCAGAATACACCGCCCTGCTGCGGCGGGACCGCAGTAAAATCTGTGACAAATGCCACCAGGAAAGCCGTCTGGCCGCTGTGATGCATGAAAAGGTGATCAACCATCAGATGGCCTGCGTCGACTGCCATGACCCGCATTTCGGCCAGGCCCGCTATTTCCTCAAGTAGACCGGGATGCCGCTCATGAGGGTGAGGCTGCCAATCCTTTTCGTGCTCCTGCTGGTCCTCGTCCCTCCCCCCGGCGTGGCGGCGGCCCGGCCGCGGGCCATCCTCATGATTCGCGACTTCAACAACTGGCTGGATCTGGAGTACGAGTACGACGGCCGGGAATCGGACAACAAGGACAGCAAGCAGAGCAACAGCGAACACCAGCTGACCCAGAGCTATCATTTCGACATGCAGTATGCCGTCTACAACCCCCGCTGGCTGCACGGCCACCTGGACCTGGATCTTGGCCTGCGGGAGGAGTGGTACGATGGGGAAGTGAATGGTTCCGGCAGTGACGTCAGCCTGGAAAACAGCTACCGGGTGGACGGCATCATCATGGACCGCCGGTCGACGCCGATCAATTTTTTCGCTTCCTCCCAGACCGACAGTGTCAACCGCAGCTTTGACCGCAACTACGACCTGACCACCGACAACTACGGGATCGGGGTGACGTTCAAGAACCGGGTGCTGCCGGCCCACTTGAGCTACCTGGCCGTCCGTTCCGAAACCGACGGCCTGGAGCTGGACCGGGTCCAGAAAACCAGAACCTATGCCGCCGACTGCACCCACACCGTCCGGGATTTCAGCCTGACGGAGCTGAGCTACACCCGCACCGAAGACGATACCAGCTACATGGGCGACCAGCCGTCGGAGGACAATACCAGCAAGGAGTTCGACGCCCGCAACAACCTTTCCTGGGGGGAGCACATGAAACGCAGCTATCTTTCCTCGGTTTACCGGCACCGTCGGGATAGCGGCTACAACGACCTTGAGTCCACCGACTGGAGCGAGTCGCTGCTGTTCAAGCCCGGAACGGCGCTGAAAATAGGACTGGATTACCGCTACAACAAGGACGAGACCGCCGGCCTGGAGCGCCGGGACCACCGGAGCCAGGCCTGGATCGAGCACCAGCTGTACGACAGCCTGACCACCCGGGCCTGGTACCGCAGCCGGGACAGCAATTTCAGCAGCGGCGAGGAGAACGAGTACAGCTGGCTGCTGGGACTGGCTTACCAGAAACTGCTGCCCCGGCAGTCTTTGTTCAACTGCGGCTACTCGTACGAGGACGGCGAAACCGACCGCGACCTGGACGGCGGCGAATCCTTTGTCATCGATGAACGGCTGCTGATCAACATTTTCGGCCGCAACACCCGTGGTGCCGGTGGGCCGGGAGACCGACCTGATGATTCCTGACGGCAGCCTGATCAGCACCGGCGACGTTGTCCTGGTGAGCTACAGCTACCGGGTTGAGCCCGACATCAAGTATTCGACCACCGTCAACCGGGCTTTTGTTTCCCTGGCCCTTTTCCAGCAGCGCTACCGGGTCTACGGCGATTACCTCGATTCCAACCAGTCGCTGATCGCGCCCAAGGGAGATCCCGAGCTGGCCGACCGCCTTTACGACCTGACCTCTTACACCCTTGGTTTTGCCGGCATCCAGGGCCGGGCAACCTACGGGGTGGAATATGTTGACTACGACGCCACCACCGACAAGCGCCGCCACCTGGAGGCCTACTGGCGCCAGCACCTGTACTATCCCCGCCAGTCTTTTTTCTTTGGCCTGCGCGACCGGGTGACCAAGCACTACGAGATCGACAATTACGGCGGTGACAACGGCGGCCGTGAGAACACTTTCACCGCCAGCTTCCGCTACAAGCGCCGGCTGCCCCTGGCCGCCCTCTTCGAGTTCCAGCTGGACTTTCTCGACCAGCGGGGCCGCCAGTACGACCGGGATGAACTCGACCTTCGGGCCTCTTACCAGCTGCGGGTCGGTCGGCTGGTGTTCGAGGCCTGGCTCGAGGAGGAGATGAACTGGTACGAGAACAGCCGCAGTTCCCGGGACGACCGGGTCTACCTGAAAGTGAGGCGGTATTTCTGAAGCGGCGGGTCCGACGGCCGGGTACGGTATTTGCTTATTTATTTTGAACAGTGGTCGAATGCCGGGAGATCTGGCGGCGGGCGGTCAGCCAGCCGGCCTTGGCGATGTCGGGTCGGGGAGCAGCATTTAGACTGGAAACTGCCCGGGTGAAACCGGTGCCCGGGCATGAATGATGGAGGAGGGCAATGAAAAGGAGCATGATTGCCGGCTTGACGGCCCTGGTTATCCTGGGAATGATCTTTTTGTGTGTTGCCTGCGCCGGCCAGCGGCAGCAGGATCGCGCCGGGGCGGCGGCTCCGGCGGTAACCGGGCCGCCGACGGCGGTGACCACCGGCCCGGCTGCTGCCGGCCAGCCGGCCGCGGCCGGGGAGGGCGCCAGTGATCTCTACCGGGATGAGCCGCGGCCGTTGAAGCCGGTGGAGTGCGGCCGTTGCCACCGGAGCGAATACGAGCGGCTGCGGGCCGGTGACAGCCGGCACCGCTTCGACTGTCTCAAGTGCCACCGGCAGCTCCACGCCTACCGGCCGCCGGCGGCCAATTACGCCGCCGTCATGCCCAAGTGCGGCCGCTGCCACCAGCAGCAGCCGCACGGGCCGGAGTTTGCCGCCTGCCGGCGCTGTCACGATCCCCACGCGCCGAAAAATATTCCTTTCGCGGTCATCGCCGGCAAAAGCCGGGGCCAAGGCGGTCGGGAAGTCACCGCCTGTGAACGTTGCCACCGCCAGGAAGCGGCGGAGATGGCCGCCAAACCCTGCAAACACAACGAGGAAGTGGGCTGCACCGGCTGCCATGCCGACCGGCACGGGGTCAAACCCTCCTGCCTCGACTGCCACGAGCCTCACGTGGCGGGCCAGCAATACCGGGACTGCCTGGTCTGCCACCGGCCCCACAGCGCCGGCGACATCCTGCCGTACCCGGAAAACACCGGCAACGAGGTCTGTGGTTCCTGCCACCAGGAAATCGCCGCCCATCTGCGGCAGAACCACACCCGGCACAGCGAGCTGACCTGCGCCGCCTGCCACCGGCGCCACGGGCAGGTGCCCGACTGCCGGCAGTGCCACGGGCAGCAGCCCCATGACCCGGCAATGCTGCGGAAATTTCCCGACTGCCTGCAGTGCCACCTCGACCCGCACAACCTGCCGGAAAAATGAGTGGCGGTAAAAAATGGCCGGGAGCGCGACCATGACGGCAGGAGAAAAAACGGCGATGGCTTCCCCGCCGGTGTTCACCGCCGCCTTCCGGCGGTCTCTGGTGGTGCGCCTGGCGTTGGTGATCGCGCTGGTGGTCTGCTGCCTGGCGGCGGGTCTGTACCTGTACCTCAACCGGCCCTTCAA
>JAFDMG010000021.1 GCA_019306045.1 Deltaproteobacteria bacterium
GGCGGCCCGCACCCGGGGATAGCGGTTGGCGGCTATCGACATGCCGATGCCGGTGCCGCAGATGAGAATGCCGCGCTGGTAGTTGCCGTTGCTGATCATTTCGGCCAGCCGGTAGGCATAGCCGGGGTAGTCGACCGATGCCGGCGAATCGGTGCCCAGGTCGATCAAGTGGTAATCAGGCTGCAGGGCGGCCTTGAGTTTTTCCTTGAGTTCAAAACCGCCGTGGTCGCTGGCAATCAGCAGGACGGGCTTGCCCGGGGCGGGGTGGGAGTCTGTCTTTCGTTGCGCCATCTATTATGTTGATCCTGGCAGCGGCCGCCAATGGTCGGCGGCCGGCCGTAAAAGTTGCGGGCCGGGCTCAGCCGGAAAAACGGCTGAAGGCCAGGCAGGCGTTGGTGCCGCCGAAGCCGAAAGAGTTGGAGAGTGCCTTGTCGACGGTCATTTTTCTCGCCTGGCCGGGAACGTAGTCGAGGTCGCACTGCTCGTCCGGGGTTTCCAGGTTGGCGGTGGGGTGAACCAGGCCGCGGTTGACGGCCAGCACCGTGACCGCGGCTTCCACCGCCCCGGTGGCTCCCAGCATGTGGCCGGTCATCGACTTGGTCGAACTAATGGCCAGCCGGTAGGCATGGTCACCGAAAACGCTCTTGATGGCCAGGGTCTCGTACAGGTCGTTGAAGTAGGTCGAGGTGCCGTGGGCGTTGATATAATTTATCTCTTCCTTTTCCAGGCCGGCGTCGTCAAGGGCGATCTGCATGGCCCGGGCCGCGCCCTCGCCGCCTTCAGCCGGGGCGGCGACGTGGAAGGCGTCCGCCGTGGCCCCGTAGCCGACCAGTTCCGCCAGGATCGGCGCTCCCCGCCGCAGGGCGAACTCCAGTTCTTCGAGAATGAGGATGCCGGCGCCCTCGGCCATGATGAAGCCGTCCCGGTCGGCATCGAAGGGACGGCTGGCTTTCTCGGGGGCGTCGTTGCGGGTGGAGAGGGCTTTCATGGCGTTGAACCCGGCAACGCTCAGGGGGGTGATGGCGGCCTCGGTGCCGCCGGTAATCATCACCTCGGCGTCACGGCGCTGGATGATCTTGAAACCTTCGCCCACCGAGTGGCTGCCGGTGGCGCAGGCGGAAACCACGGACAGGTTGGGGCCCTTGGCCCGGTACTTGATCGAAATGTTGCCCGGGGCCAGGTTGGAAATCATGCCGGGGATGAAAAAGGGCGAAATGCGGCGGTGGCCGCTTTTTTTCAGGACCTCGTAATAGTGTTCCAGCATCGGCAGGCCGCCGAGGCCGGCGCCCACGGAAACCCCGGTCCGGAGGCTGAGGGCGTCATCGATGGTCAGGCCGGCCATTTCCATGGCCATGGCCGTCGCGGCCAGGGCGTACTGGATGAAGCTGTCGACCCGCTTGAACTCCTTGCGTTCCAGGTAGTCGGCGGGATCGAAATCCAGCACTTCGCCGGCGATCTTGGTGGGCAGGTCGCCGGGATCGAACTTGGTTATCGGTCCGATGCCGGACTTGCCGGCCAGCAGGGCCTCCCAGGTTTTCTCCACCCCGGTGCCAACCGGGGTCACCATCCCGACGCCGGTCACCACAACACGTCTTTTCACGGGCCACCTCCCTAATTGCATGGCGTGATGAGATGCAGGTTCAGAGCCTTTTTTTGTATAATTATTCCCTGCAATTGTAAAGTAAAAAAGCAGACAAAAAAGGCGTTCATCCCGGGGACGAACGCCTTTTCCGACGATCTTCGCCAGGGTCCGGTCAGGCGGGCAGGTGCTCCTGAATGTAGTCGATGGCGTTCTGGACCGTGCGGATTTTCTCGGCGTCTTCATCGGGGATTTCGATGCCGTATTCCTCCTCGAACGCCATGACCAGTTCCACGGTGTCGAGGGAGTCGGCTCCCAGGTCGTCGATGAAAGATGCTTCGTTGGTTATCTCGGCCAGGTCCTTGATCCCCAGCTGCTCGGCAATGATCTCCTTGACTTTTGCTTCAATAGACATTCTCTGTTTCCTCCTGTAAGAATAACGACTTGTTGTTGGCTTGTTTTATATCTATATGGCAGCCGGCGTCAGGACATCAGCAGGCCGCCATTGACCTGCAGGACCTGGCCGGTAATATAATCCGCCAGGGGGGAGAGGAGAAAGACCACGGCGTTGGCGATGTCTTCCACCGTGCCGAGACGCTGGCTGGGGATCATGCCCAGCAGGGCTTCCCGGGCCCGGTCGTCGATATCGGCCGTCATCTCCGTCTTGATGTAGCCCGGGGCGATGACATTGCTGTTGATGTTGCGGGTGGCCAGTTCCTTGGCCATGCTCTTGCTGAAGCCGATGAGGCCGGCCTTGGAGGCGGCGTAGTTGGCCTGGCCGGCATTGCCCATCAGGCCGACGACGGACGACAGGAAAAGCAGGCGGCCGTACCGCCGGCGCACCATGCTCTTGACCGCCGCCCGGGTGCAGTTGAAACTGCCCTTCAGGTTGACGTTGAGCACGGCGTCCCATTCCTCTTCCTTCATGCGCAGCATGATGTTGTCCCGGGTAATGCCGGCGTTGTTGACCAGGAAGTCAAGCTGGCCTTCCCGCTCCAGGATGGTTTCCACCAGTTCGCGGCTCTGGGTGAAGGAAGAGATGTCCGCCGGCAGAAAGGCCGTCTTGCCGGGGCGGCCGGCCAGCTCGGCGGCCGTGGCCGCCCCCAGCTCGCTGTTGGTGCCGCAAAAGTAGACTGTGGCGCCCAGTTCGGCAAGCGCGGCGACAATGGCCTTGCCGATGCCCCGGGTGCCGCCGGTGACCAAGGCGGCCCGGCCGCTGAAATCGAAAGCCTCGATAATCCTGCTCATGACAGGGCGGCCGCCAGTTTTTCCAGGTCGGCGCAGTTTTCGATGTTGTGGGTCTTGATCCGGCGGTTGATCCGCTTCATCAGCCCGGACAGCACCCGGCCGGGACCGACTTCGACCACCCGGGTGACCCCCTTGGCGATCATCAGGTTCATCGACTCCTCCCAGCGGACGGCGCTGCTCACCTGGCGCACCAGCAGGTCGCGGATCGAGGCGGCCGAGTAGTTGGTGTCAGCGTCGACGTTGGAGATCACATCGATGCGGGGATCCTGGACCTTGACCTCGGAGAACTGGTCCGCCAGCTTGCGGGCCGCCGGCTCCATCAGGGAACAGTGAAAGGGAGCGCTGACCGGCAGCTTTACCGCCCGGCTGGCGCCTTCGTCCTTGGCCTTGGCCGTGGCCTCGTCAACCGCCGGCACATGGCCGGAAATCACCACCTGGCCGGGACAGTTGTAGTTGGCCGGTTCGACCACCTTGCCGGCTTTCTGGGAAGTTTCGGCGCAGATCTCTTCGATGACTTCGGTTTTCATGCCCAGGACGGCGGCCATGGTGCCGAGGCCGAAAGGCACGGCGGTCTGCATGAACTTGCCCCGGGCCCGTACCACGCGGACAGCGTCGAAAAAGGAGACCGCCCCCGAGGCCACCAGGGCCGAGTATTCCCCGAGGCTGTGGCCGGCCAGCATCACCGGCTTGATGCCCAGTTCCTGGAAAAGGACTTTCAAGGTGGCAATGCTGGCGGTGAGGATCGCCGGCTGAGTGTTGGCGGTCTGGTTGAGTTCTTCCTTGCTGGCGGCGAAGCAGGTCTTGGCCATGTCTTCGCCGAGGGATTCGCTGGCTTCAGCGAAAACTTCCCGGGCAACCTTGAAGTTCTGGTAAAAATCTTCTCCCATGCCCACGTACTGTGATCCTTGTCCGGGAAACAGCAACGCGATTTTTTCTGCCTGCATGGTTAAAGAACCTCCTCTGGGTGATGTTTAACAGGGTCTTGATGACAATTTTGCTCCAAACACAGGCTTACATAGTGTTTTGTCAGCAAAAAGTCAAAAAAAAAGTGAATAAATTAAAAGATTTTAATTGGATAGGGGGTGTTACCTAATCGTCATCCTCGCCTTCGGCTTCGCTGTCCTTGCTGATGATCCTTTCCTTGATCTGGTTCCAGATCTTCTTCTTCGGCAGCAGTTTCTGGATTTCCTGGTTCTTGTTGAGTTCCTGCAGCAGGTGGTCGTTGACCCGCTGGCGGGCGAACTCGGCACTGGCGCGGATGGCATTTTTGATGGCCCGGCGACAGGAGTTGCCGTGGCAGATGAAGCAGTTGCCGTTGACCCCCAGCAGGGGGGCGCCGCCGTACTCGGCGTAATCGGTTTTGCCTTTCATCCGCTTGAAGGCCCGGCGGCAGAGCAGGGCGCCCAGGCGGCTGAAAAAGCCGGCCATGATTTCCTGTCTGAGAATCTGCCCGAGCACGGTGGCCAGACTCTCGCTGGTCTTGAGGACGATGTTGCCGACGAAGCCGTCGCAGACGATGACGTCGAACTCGCCAGTGAAGATGTCGTGGCCCTCCAGGTAGCCGACGTAGTTCAGGGAGCTGTTCTTCAGCAGGGCGTCGGTCTCCCGGGTCAGTTCGTTGCCCTTGCTGCTTTCCTCGCCGTTGCTCAGCAGGCCGACCCGGGGGGCCGTTTTGCCGAGGATGTAGGTGGCGTAAACGCTGCCCATGACCGCGAACTGGGCCAGGTGCACCGGCTTGCAGTCCACGTTGCCGCCGACGTCAAGGATGGTGGTGTAGCCCTTGATGGTGGGGAAGTTGGCGACGATGGCCGGCCGGTCGATATGCTCGAGCTTGCGCAGGGAAAGCATGGCCAGGGCCATGGCGGCGCCCGAGTTGCCGGCGGAAACGAACCCCTGGGCCCGCCCGTCCCGCACCAGGTCAATGCCGACCTTCATCGAGGAGTCTTTCTTGCGGCGCATGACCTTCGACGGCGAGTCATCCATGGTGATCACCTCGGAGGCATGCTGGATGTAGATCGGCAGATCCCTGGTCTGGTGCTTCTGCAGCTCGAACTCGATCCGTTCCCGGTAGCCGACCAGGATGACATGGATGTTGAACTCCCGGGCCGCGTCGATGGCGCCGGCGACGATCTCCTGGGGAGCCTGATCCCCACCCATGGCATCTATGGCTATTTTGATCATTACCGCTCGTTCCGGTTGACTGGCAGCCGGTGAAAAAAGAATAGAGGCGCTGGCGGCCTCTATCTATCTGTCAGTTAATCGTCCGCTGCCGGCAGTCGCCGCCGTTTCCGGACGCCGCTCTGCCGGCGGGCGTGCAAACCGCCGGGTCCTTACTCGTCGCCGACGGCAATGATTTCTTCACCTTTATAAGTGCCGCAGTTGGCGCATATCCGGTGCGGGTAGGTCGGCGCCTGGCAGGTGGGGCAAATGGAATAGGCCGGCTGGCTCAGGGCGTGGTGGGCCCGCCGTTTTCTTTTTCTGGCCTTGGACGTTTTTCTCTTGGGTACAGCCATGGTTTCTCTCCTGTAGCAACTTCGGGAACCGGAAGGCGCCGCCGGCGGAAAAAGGGGCGCGGTTCGGATGTTTTTGCCTTTTTTACGATACTAATCGGACAGCCGTGAAAGTGCAAGGGGCAATTAATAAAAAAAAAGGTCCGCCGTGTCAAGTTAAAAAAAGCGGCGGCCACTTTTTTTGCCGGCGGCGGGCTCCTCTTTGTCAGGGCTCATGCTCTATTTTTCACTATTGGTTGGCGTTGTATGTAATGCTATAAATATACGAATATACTAATATAATAATAATAAAATTTTCACAAGATTATTAAAATTTTATTAAATTTTGTTGACAAAGACGGCGAAAAACATTATCAGGGGAGGGTGAAAAGACACAGTAGCCGCTTGTAAACCGGCGGTTGCCGGCGGGTTTGCCGCCAACCTCTGCGTCTTTTGCCACAGTTTATGCCAGCCATGCGAGACGAGAAAGGAGGTGCGGTTTCAGCGTTGTTTTAGGATTTTGCGATGGCAGCAGTTTTAGCAATGTTTGAATGTGGATAATAACGAGAACTTTACCAGGAGAAGTGGTTATGGAGATCAAAAAACATTGGGTGTTGCTGTGCCTGGGGTTGATGGGGGCCATGCTGCTTTCGGTGGCGGCCTGTACCGACTTTGCCCAGCAGCGGGCCGCGACCTTGCGGCTGCCGGTTCCCGTTGACGGGGCCCAGTATGTCGGTTCCGATTCCTGCGCCGACTGCCACGAGGAACTGGTGGCGGCCTACAGCGGTTCCATTCACGACCGGATCATGGCCAGCGAAACCGCCATCGGCATGCAGGGTTGCGAAACCTGCCATGGTCCGGCCAGCAAACACATTGATGAAGAGGACCCGGAAAAGATAATTTCCTTCAAGAAGCTCGATGCCGACCAGGCGTCCGCCGTCTGTCTCCGCTGCCACAGCGACGGCGAGCAGATGGACTGGGCCGGGACGGCGCATCCCTTCAACGACGTTGCCTGCGTCACCTGCCACCAGGTCCACAATCCCCCGGTCCAGCAGGCCTCCCTGAAAAAGGCCGAGCCGGAGCTCTGCTACGAGTGCCACGCCCTGGAGCGGGCCAAGATGTATTATCCGTCGCACCATCCGGTCCGGGAAGGCAAGATGGTCTGCAGCGACTGTCATGCCAACCACGGCTCCATGGTCAAGAACCTGAAAACCGACGAGCGCCTCAATGACCTCTGTCTCAGCTGTCATGCCCGCTACCAGGGACCGTTCGTCTTTGAACATTCCCCGGTTTCCGATGACTGCACCATCTGTCATGATCCCCACGGGACGGTGGCCAACAACCTGAAGAAGCAGAACGAGCCCTACCTCTGCCTGCAGTGCCACGAACCCCATTTCCATGCCGGCCGGACCGGAACCTCGAACATCCCGATGAAGGATCCGTACGGCAACGTCATCCCGCCGTCTCGGTACAACAGCAATGACCGGACCATCTGGCCCAAGGCCTACGCCACCAAGTGCACCCAGTGTCATTCCCAGGTGCACGGCAGCGACCTGCCGTCCCAGACGGTTCCCGGCCAGGGGCGGAGTTTAACCAGATAACGTGATGGAAGGAGCGATCATGAAACGGATTACCTTGTCTATGATCCTGGCCCTCTGCCTGGTTGTGGTGCCGGTTCTGGCCGGTGCCGACCAGACGGTGGGCAGTGTTGGCGTTGGTGTCCAGGGGGTGGATGTCGACGACTCCCGGGAAGGGGCCGCCGAATATAAAACCGCCGAGCAGGGCGTCAATCCCACCGTTGACCTGCTGGTTGACGGCTACCAGAAAGGCATCAAGTACGACCTGGATTTCAACTACCTCAATGATGATGATTTCGGCGGCAATTTCAACCTTGATCTGAAGCGTTATTTCCGCAGTAAGAACAGTTTCCAGAAGTTCAAGCATTGGCTGGAGAACGACGACCTGGTCAATGACAACGAAAACCCGGATTTTCGTTTCCCGGCCGACATGACGGCCAAGAATCCCTACTACATGGGTGTCAACGGCAAAGGGGTTTTCAGCAAGCCGGACGTGATGAGCTACAACATTGCCGTTTCCCGCAACACCTCCTGGGGTTCCGACCTCTATGTCAACCGCCGGGAGCTGACCTCGGAGAACGAGTTTCTCATCCCCCGGGCCGAGTTTATCAAGCTGCATGCCAACTTCCGCCAGGAAGAGCGGCACGGCTACCGGCAGACCCGGACCCTGAGCAAGTGCGCCGGCTGCCACCTGGTGGCCGACCGGCACCGCATCAAGGAAAAGACCCAGGATTTCAACCTCGGGGCCACCGCCCACCTCGGGCTGGTGACCGTGGACTACAACTTCCTGCGGCGGACTTTCGACGACAATGCCAGCGCTCCGCGGCACACCTACATGTCGGCCGGCAAGCTGAGCAAGAAAATGGCCATCGACGGCTCCGACGGCGAAGTCAGTTATTCCCAGACGCCCGATTCGGAAAAGGATTCCCACGTGCTCAAGGCCCAGGTGGCCCTGCCGCTGCAGACGACAGTCTTCGGCAGCTACGTCCATTCGGAGATCGACAACCAGGACGCCCAGGACAACAACACCGGCGACGTTACCATCAGCGGCGACCCGGGTTATGACTACGACGCCTACGCCATGCGGCTGACCATGAGCCCGGTTCACTTCATGACCATGTCGCTGAAGTTCCGCCACGAGGACCTGGACGCCGACGACGTGGTGGTCGAGTATGACGATTCCGCCTACGACCCCCTGGGCGAGAATTCCCAGGCGGTCGATCCCCACGGCTTCGGCCTGCACGGTTATTCCGCCGAGCACGACGGCTGGCCGTGGGAGCGGGAGTCGACCCTTTCCCGGGATACCGACACCTACGGCGTCGATCTCAAGTTCAAGGTCTACAAGCGCACCAACCTGCTGCTGGCCTGGGAGCGGGTCGAGGACGACCGGGACGCCGAGTGGGAAACCACCACCGACACCTATTCCATCGCCCTCAACAGCCGGCTGGTCAAGAACCTGAGCTTTCACATGAAATATTCCTACGAGGATATCGACGACCCCTTTGCCAACGAGCGGGCCGCCTACACCGATCCCCAAGCCATGATCAACTGGCTGAAAGCCAACGTCGATCCCAACTGCGGGCCGCCGGCCTGCAGCATCAAGGGCCTGGCCGGGCCCGGCAGCCCCAAGGCCGCCGAGTACTATGTCATGTACGACAGCCGGCAGATCGACCTGACTTCGGAACCCGAGGAAGTGCACAAATTCAAGACCCATCTCACTTACAACATTACGCCGAAAATCATCGCCAGCGGTCATTTTGACTACACCCTGGAGAAGATTGACATGGAGGCGCCCGGCCACGGCAACAATTTCGACAAAGAGATGTACGCCGTCGGGGCCGACCTCTTCATCGTTCCCCGGGACAACCTGACCTTTACCCTTTCTTACAACTATCTTGACATGAAGGATCAGGCCTTTCTCTCGTCGGTGGCCTATGGCGGCTGAGCTGGCTCGTTCCTGGCCCCAAGTTATGGGACCACGCTGTCGGACATGGAATACAACACCGATGTCCACACTGTTTTGCTGAGCGCCGATTACGAAGCTACCGAAAAACTTAAATTCAACGGCGGTGTAATTTACAACTGGGGCAAAGCCGAAATGGATGATCTCAGTTCCGCCTACTTTGAAGGCACCCAGCCGGCCGCCTTCGGCTACGACCATGGCCTGGCCTTCTCGGTCTGGGAAGACAATTCCGACCTCAAGATCGAGGAGGTCGAATACTACGTCGGCTGTACTTACGACTTCAACGACAGCCTGACTTTCAACGTCAATATGTCGTACACCGACTACAATGACGATGATCCCTACCTTTACGATACCGACGGCGACCTGCTGCTGGTCAATGCCGGGGTGACCTACCGTTTCTAACGGGCGGCAGCCCCACGGTCTCTCCTTGGGGGGTGCGGTTTCCGCACCCCCCTGTTTTTATTTGACAAGCGGCCGGCCACCGGTTAGATTTACATATTAATATCAATATAAGTTGATTCACTTTGCGGGTGACAGGCGGGCGCATGCAAGGAAACATGGTGCCGCCGCGGCAATCTCCGGGGTTCCGTGGCTGAAAAACTGGCTTTTGTCGGCATGGGCCGGGTAGGGGGTGCCCTGGCGGTTTTGCTGTCGCGGGCAGCCTTTGAGGTCGTGGCCCTCTGCGACCTGGAAGAGGCCGCCGCTGCCCGGGTGGCGGCCATGGTGGCCGGGGAGCCGCTGCTGACCACCGACCCGTTGGCGGCGGCCGCGGCGGCCGACGTGGTTTTCATCACCACCCAGGACCGCTATATTGCCGCTGTCAGCGAGCAGCTGGCCGCCGGCGGGGCAGCGGCGGCCGGCACCATGGTGGCCCATGTCAGTGGTTCCCTGACCAGCGAAGCCCTAGCGGCCGTTGCCGCCCGGGGCGCCGCCGTTTTTTCCCTGCATCCGCTGCAGAGTTTTGCCGACCTGGAAGCGGCCCTCCGGGTGTTGCCCGGCTCCTATTTCTGTTTTGAGGGTGACGAAGCGGCCTACCCGTTTGCCGGCAGCCTGGTGGCGGCGCTGCGGGGCCGTTTGTGGCGGCTGGCCGCCGCCGACAAGGCCCTCTACCACGCGGCGGCGGTGGTGGCCTCCAATTTTTTCATCGCCCTCGAGGGGCTGGCCGTCGATATGCTGCGGCAGTTGGGGTGTGAAGAGCAGATGGCGGTCGACATGCTGCTGCCCCTGGTTCGGGGCAGCCTGGAAAACCTGGCCGCCCGGGGGCCGGTGGCCGCCCTCACCGGGCCGGTGGTGCGCGGCGACAATGAGACGGTGGCCAAGCACCTGGAAGTGATCGCCGCCAGGATGCCGGCCTCCCTGGAGGCTTACCGGACCCTGGCCCGGCTTACCCTGGAACTGGCCCATCGCCAGAGCGGCGTCACCCTGGCTGATCTGCCGGCCCTGCGGGACCGGCTGGCGGAGTAGGCCGTTGATATTTTCTGCCGAGGTGGAAAAAGACTTGACAAGGAATTTTGCCCGCGTTATAAGCACAGGTTCGATAGCAGAAAGCGATGGCTTTGTTTCTCCGGCTGTAAAGGTTTCCTTTACAGCCTTTTCCTATTTTCCCGCATGAGCCGTTATTATTTTCCCCCCGAGTTTGTCGCCGAACTGCGCGAACGGCTGGATATCGTCGAGGTCGTCGGCGACTATGTTTCGCTGGTGAAAAGCGGCGCCAACTACAAGGGGCTGTGTCCCTTTCACGGGGAGAAAACCCCTTCGTTCATGGTGCACCGGGGCAAGGGAATTTACCACTGTTTCGGCTGCGGGGTCGGCGGCGACGCCATCTCGTTCATCCGGCGGATTGAAAACCTCACCTACCCGGAAGCCTTGCAGCGCCTGGCGCTGCGGGCCGGGATGGATATCACGCCCTACGAACAGGCCCGGCCGGCGGCCGGCGGCGGCGAGGCGGTCCCGGGCACGGAAAAGAAGCAGCTGGCGGCGGTGGTCAACCGGGCCCACGAGTTCTACCGGCAGCAGTTCAAGCGGGCCCTGGGGGGGCGGCTGGGCGGCTACCTGAAACAGCGGGGCATCTCGCCCTCGGCGGCCGAGCGTTTTCAGCTGGGGTATGCCCCCGAAGGCTGGGACAACCTGCTGCGGGCGCTGAAAAACCGGGCCGACCTTGACACCGCCGTCAAGGCGGGCTTAATTGTTAGAAAGGAAAACGGTAAAACTTTCGACCGTTTTCGCGACCGGCTGCTTTTCCCCATCCGGGACGGCGCCGGCAACGTCGTCGGTTTCGGCGGCCGCACTCTTTCCGGGGCGGAGCCCAAGTATCTCAACTCCCCGGAATCGGCGCTGTTTGCCAAGCGGCGGCTGCTTTACGATCTTTACCACGCCAAGCGGGCCATCGGCGAGCAGCGGCAGGTTTTCCTGGTGGAAGGCTACATGGATGCCCTTTCCCTCTACCTGCACGGCATCGACAACGTGGTGGCCACCCTGGGAACGGCCCTTTCCCGGGAGCACCTGGCGCTGGTGAAGCGCTATGCCGAGCGGGTGGTGGTTTTTTTTGACAACGATGCCGCGGGCGTCCAGGCCGCCTTTCGTTCCCTGGCTATTTTCCTGAGTGCCGGCATCTTCCCGGCCATGGTGGTCATGCCGGCCGGCATCAAGGATCCCGACCAGCTGGTCCGGGAGCTGCCGCCGGAAAAAGTGCGGGAAGTTTTGCACGACCAGGTGGACCTGTTCGACTTCTACCTCGGGGAGCAGGAGAAGAAAACCCGGGGCCAGGGTTACGCCGCCCGCCTGCAGGTCCTGCAGGAGGTGGTGGCCATGCTGGCGGTGCTGCCGGAACGGAGCATGGCCGGCCTGGCGCTGCGGTCGGTGGCCGAGCGGCTTTACCTGGCGGAAGAGGTGGTGCTCGAAGTCTTTCGCCGCGAGAGCCGGAAGGCCGGCGGCCGGCTGGCAACCCGGGAAGTGGCCGCCGGAGGGGAGCCGGCGGCGGTGCCGGCCGGGCCGCCCTCGGCGGTTGTCGATCCGGAAGAGATGCTGCTGGGCATTCTCGTTCGCTTCCCGGCCTTTCTCGATGACTTCGAACTGGACGAGGAGCTGTTCAGCCGGGAGGAGAACCGTTCCCTCTGGCGTTTTCTCCTTGTCTGCCGCCGCCAGGGACTCGATCCCCTGGCTGGCCTGGCCGGCGATGAAAGCCGGGAGGAGCTGCTGGCGCGCTACGCCCAGCTGGAGATGATGGCGCTGCCGGAAGAGGAGAGCATCGCCGCCCAGGCTCTGGGAGATTGCCGGCGGCAGATGAAGCGGCGCTACTGGCGCCGCCGGGAAGAAGATCTCGATCGGGAAATCACGGCCTGCACCGACGAACGGCTGCTGACGGAGCTGTTGCGGCGCAAAATGGCGATCAAAAGCGAGTATTGCTGAAAAAACGGATAATTGCGGGCGGCGGCCCGCTCCGGTTACCAGTAAGGAAGAGGTTGTCAATGGCAAAACAGAAAAACAGTGCCGCCCCGGTGGCCAGCGAGAAAACCGAACAGGCCAAGTTTGATCTCAAGGAATTGAACAAGTTGGTCAAGATCGGCAAGGAGAAGGGTTTTCTCTCCTACGGCGAAATCAACGACGTGCTGCCCGCCGAGGCCATCTCCCCGGAAAAGATCGACGAAATGATCATGATCTTTTCCGAGATGGACATCGAAATCATCGACGCCCAGAAACAGCTCAAGGTGGCGGACACCAAGGAGCAGCCCGAGGTCGAGGAGGATGAGATCGAGGAGAAGGAGTTGGTGCCGGTTGCCGACCGCAACCACGATCCCGTCCGCATGTACCTCTGGGAAATGGGCTCCGTGCCCCTGTTGACCCGCGAGGGCGAGGTGGAAATCGCCAAGAAGATCGACGAGGGGGAGCACGAAGTCATCCGGGCGCTGCTCAAATCTTCGCTGACGATCAACGAACTGCGCCGCCGGGGGGAGCAGCTGGCGGCCGGGGAAATCCGCATCAAGGACATCACCAAGGATGTGGAAGAGGAGATTGACGACGAACTGATCGTCATGAACAACGGTGAAAACGAGGACGAGGCCGGCGACGAGATCGACGGCGAGGTCGCGGCGGCTGGCGAAGATGAAGCCGGGGAAGAGGCCGCCGAGGAGGACGTCATTGAGGCCGCCGGCGAGGACGAAAGCCTGAAAGAGAAAATTGTCGGCCAGATCGAGCAGATCGTTGCCCTGTTCGAAGACAACCGGGCGACGCGGAACCTGCTGAAGCATCCGGATGACAGCGTGCGCACTTCCACCCAGCGGCAGGCGGCCCGGGCGAAAATCAAGGCCCAGGAACGGGAGATCTTCAACCTTTTTCTCAGCATCAATCTGAAGCAGCGTTTTATCGACGACGTGGTCGCCCGTCTCAAGGAGTACGTCAAGCTGGGCCAGAGCCTGGGAAAGATGATCGAGCGCCTGGAAAGCCGCTACGGGATGAAGTTCAGGAACCTGGAGCGGCGCTGCAAGCGGGCGGCCAAGGATGAAAGGGAGAAAAAGCAGTTCCAGAAACAGTTCGGCCTCAGCGAGGATGATTTCGAGGAGCTGCTCTACCGGGTGGAAAACCTGAGCAGCAAGATCAAAACCATCCGCCAGGAGACCGGTCTCAACCTCACCGACCTGCAGCGGGTCAACGACCAGTTGTGCGCCGGCGAGCGGAAGGCCGAGCGGGCGAAAAACGAGCTCATCCGCGCCAACCTGCGCTTGGTGGTCAGCATCGCCAAGAAATACACCAACCGCGGCCTGCAGTTCCTCGATCTCATTCAGGAAGGCAACATCGGCCTGATGAAGGCGGTGGACAAGTTCGAGTATCAGCGGGGCTACAAGTTCAGCACCTACGCCACCTGGTGGATTCGCCAGGCGATCACCCGGGCGATCGCCGACCAGGCCCGGACCATCAGGATTCCGGTGCACATGATCGAAACCATCAACAAGCTGATCCGCACCTCCCGCTACCTGCTCCAGGAGCTGGGGCGCGAACCGACCCCGGAGGAGATTTCCGAGCGGATGGACATTCCCCTGGACAAGGTGAAGAAAGTGCTGAAGATCGCCAAGGAGCCCATCTCGCTGGAAACCCCCATCGGCGAGGAGGAAGACAGCCATCTCGGCGATTTCATCGAGGACAAGAAGGCGGTCAACCCCCTGGAGTCGGTGGTCAAGGCCGACCTTTCCGACCGCACCATGCAGGTGCTTTCCAGCCTGACGCCGCGGGAGGAAAAGGTGCTGCGGCTGCGTTTCGGCATCGGCGAGCGCTGCGACCACACCCTCGAGGAGGTGGGGCAGGATTTCGAGGTTACCCGGGAGCGGATTCGCCAGATCGAGGCCAAGGCCCTGCG
>JAFDMG010000192.1 GCA_019306045.1 Deltaproteobacteria bacterium
CCAAGGATGGTTCCCTGCTGGGCTTCGCCATGGGAAACCCCCTGGCGGAAGCCGTGGTTACCGACTTTTTCGGCCAGGACGGCGCCATTGCCAGGCTGCGTTCCCCCCTGGACATCCCGCCCACCGGCTGTCTGGCCGTTTTGATTCATTGACGGGATCATAAAGATAAAGGAGGATTTGATGCGTTCCGACATGATGAAAAAAGGGTTTGAACGGGCTCCCCACCGCTCGCTGTTCAAAGCCATGGGCTATACCGACAACGAGCTGCAGCGGCCAATTATCGGAGTGGCCAATGCCGCCAATGAGCTTATTCCCGGGCACATCCACCTCGACCGCGTTGCTGAAGCGGTCAAAGCCGGCATCAGGATGGCCGGCGGCACGCCGATGGAGTTTCCCACCATCGGGGTCTGCGACGGCATCGCCATGGGACATCTGGGGATGAAATATTCCCTGGGCTCCCGGGAACTGATCGCCGACTCGGTGGAAATCATGGCCACCGCCTATCCCTTTGACGGCCTGGTGCTGATCCCCAACTGCGACAAAATCGTCCCCGGCATGATCATGGCGGCAGCCAGGCTGGACATTCCCGCCATCGTCATCAGTGGCGGCGCCATGCTGGCCGGGGAATGCGGCGGCAAAACCATCGATCTGATTACGGTTTTCGAGGGCATGGGCAGGCTGAAGGTCGGCGAGATCAGCGCTGACGAATTGAAGGAACTGGAGGAAAACGCCTGTCCCGGAGCCGGTTCCTGCAGCGGCATGTTCACGGCCAATTCCATGAACTGCCTCACCGAAGCTTTGGGCATCGCCCTGCCGGGCAACGGCACCATCCCGGCCATTGACGCCGCCCGCATTCGACTGGCCAAGGAAACCGGCCGGCAGATCATGGCCCTGGTTGACCAGGGCATCACCTTCCGGCAGTTCCTCAGCCCGGAAGCCTTTCACAACGCGGTTGCCGTTGACATGGCCTTCGGCGGCTCCACCAACACCTCGCTGCACCTGCCGGCCATCGCCCACGAAGCCGGGGTGGATCTGCCGCTGACCACCTTCAACGAGATCAGCGAAAAAACCCCGCACATCTGCAACATGTCTCCCGGCGGGCCGCACCACATTGAGGATCTGCACCGGGCCGGTGGCGTCCAGGCAATTATGAAGCAGCTGGCCGCGGTCAATCTGCTGCACACCCAATGCCTGACCGCGACCGGCAAAAAGATGGCTGACAATCTGCAGACGGCGGCGGTCCGTGATCACGAGGTTATCCGTCCCCTCGACAACCCGTATCACGCCACCGGGGGGCTGGCGGTTCTGCAGGGAAACCTGGCCGCTGACGGCGCCGTGGTCAAACAGGCGGCCGTCGCCCCGGAAATGCTGGTCCACGAAGGACCGGCCCGGGTGTTCAACTCCGAAGAAGAGGCCTTTGACGCCATTATCAACCGCCGGATCCAGCCGGGCGACGTCCTGGTCATCCGCTACGAAGGGCCGAAAGGCGGCCCCGGAATGCGGGAAATGCTTTCGCCCACCTCAGCCATTGCCGGCGTCGGCCTGGACAAGGAGGTGGCCCTGCTCACCGACGGCCGCTTCTCCGGCGGCACCCGCGGGGCGGCCATCGGCCACATCTCCCCGGAAGCGGCAGAAGGCGGCCTGATCGGCCTGGTTGAAGAAGGGGATCTCATTGCCATTGACATCCCCGGCAAGAAATTGACTTTGAAAGTAACCGATGAAATCCTGGCCCGGCGGCGGAAAAACTGGCAGCCGCTGACGGCCAAAATAACCACCGGCTACATGGCCCGCTACGCCAGGCAGGTAACCTCCGCCAGCACCGGAGCCGTGTTTAAATAATGGTACACGGTATACGGTGCAAGGTACACGGTCAAGGCTTTGAATCTCCGAACAATCTGCTTTTGAAAGTCGTTTTGTCTACCGCCGCCGTATACCTCATACCGTAAACCCTATACCGTACACCGTAAACCGTAATATCATGCGTACATACCTTGACTGCTATCCCTGCTTTCTGCGCCAGACCCTGGCCGCCCTGCGCCTGATTACCGACCGGGAAGAGGAGCAGAAACGGATTCTTGACCTGGTCATGCAAACTCTGCCGTCCCTGCCGCTGGCCCATACGCCGCCCCGGATTGCCAAAACCGTCTACGAAATCATCACCAGGGAAACCGGCGTTGAAGACCCCTATCGGGAGATAAAAAGGACCTCCAACCAGCAGGCCCTGGCCGCGCTGCCGGAACTGACAACCATCATCAGGCAAAAGCCGGATCCCCTGCGGGCGGCTGCTTCTCTGGCCATCTCCGGCAACCTGATTGACTTCGGCGTTCAGCACGAGGGCTTCACACTTAGCAACAGCCTGCAAAGCCACTTCCCCGACCGTTTCGGCCTTGACGATTTTTCCGTCTTCGCCCGGCAGCTGCCGGCCGTCTCGAAGCTGCTGTACATCGGCGACAATGCCGGAGAGATTGTCGCCGACAAAATTTTCATTACCTTCATGAAAAACGCCCACCCGCAGCTGAAAGTCGGCTTCGCGGTCCGCGGCGCGCCGATCATCAATGACGTCACCATGGATGACGCCCGGCAGGTGGGCATGGACGAAGTCGCCGTCCTGGTCGACAGCGGCTGCCGGGCGCCGGCGCTGCTGGAAGAGGAAATGAGCCCGGAGATGGCTGACTGGTTCCGGCAGGCAACGATGGTCATCGCCAAGGGACAGGGGAATTACGAGTCATTGAGCCAGAGTGAGTGCGACATCTTTTTCCTGCTCCAGTGCAAATGCCCGGTGGTTGCCGATGACCTGAACACCCCGGTCGGCAGCATGATTTTCAAGTATCACCCAGGCAGCCGGGGGAATTGAAAATTTCTTGCTTTTTCACCATGAAGACATGAAGGTCATGGAGAAACAATTCAGCCGGTATTCACATGATGTTATCGGCTGTGCCATTGAAGTTCACCGCAACCTGGGTCCAGGATTGTTTGGAATCAATCTATGAACAATGCCTGGCCCAGGAATTTAAGCTAAAAGGAATTTATTTTGAACAACAAAAGGTTTTGCCCATTGAGTATAAAGGAGTTCAGCTGGATGGTGATTATCGCATTGATTTGCTGGTAGAAAATGAAATCATCATAGAAATTAAAAGCGTCAACACACTCATCGGCATTCATGAAGCACAGATTCTCACGTACATGAAGTTGGCCAAGGTCCAAATATGGCCTGCTGATTAATTTCAATGTCGCTTTGCTGAAAGAAGGTTTGAAAAGTTTCATTCTTTAATTCTTCATGCCCTTCATGTCTTCATGGTAAATAAATAAGAGGAGGAAATCATGTCTGACTGCCTGTTCTGCAAAATCATCGCCAAGGAAATTCCCGCTGAAATCATCTACGAAAACGATCGGGTCCTGGCCTTCAAGGACATCAACCCCAAGGCACCGGTACACCTGCTCATCGTTCCCAAGAAGCATTACGACACCCTGAACGACATCCCTGACGACGAAATGGATATCATCGCCGACGTCCATCGGGCCGTCAAGCATCTGGCCCGGGAATACGGCGTCGCCGAGAGCGGCTACCGCACCCTGGTCAACACCAACAAGGAAGGCGGACAAGCCGTTTTTCATGTCCAC
>JAFDMG010000022.1 GCA_019306045.1 Deltaproteobacteria bacterium
GCCGAGAGATTGCCGAGGGTCATCGACAGCACGGCGATCACCGCCAGCACCCAGTTGAACTGTCCCAGGTCGACCCCGGCCAGGGAGACCAGCCGGATCAGCAGGGCCACGGCCCCCACCTTGGGCAGGGTGGCCACGAAAGAGGTGGTTTCATTGGCCGCCCCTTCATAGACGTCCGGCGTCCAGAAATGCATCGGGAAAAGGGCCAGCTTGTAGAAGAAGCCGCAGAGCATGAGCACCAGGCCGATGACCGCCAGCGGCTGGGAAACCAGCAGGCCGGGGACCACCCGGGCCAGGTCGACCAGGTAGGTGCTGTGGGCGAAACCGAACAGGTAGCTCATGCCGTAGAGGCTCAGGCCGGTGGCCGAAGCGCCAAACATGATGTATTTGATCCCCGCTTCCATCTGGATCCGGTAGCAGTAATCGTCCCGGCGGAAAGGAATGACCACGTAGAGGGCGTAGGAAGAGATCTCCAGGCTGATCAGGATGGTCAGCAGTTCCACGGCGCTGCTGAGGAAAACCAGCCCCAGGGAGCTGACGGCGATAAACATGTAATACTCGGGCCGCAGCCGCCCCTCGACCCCGCGCAGGCCCGGCCCCAGGGCCACCACCAAGAAAAGGCCGCTGGTAATCAGGACCTTGAAAACCTGGGAATAGAGGTCAACCCGGTAGGCGTCGAAAAACAGCATGCCGTGCTGGTTGAAGGCGATGAGCGACGCGGCCACGGCCAGGCCGGCAAGCGCCAGAGCCATACCTTGCAGGCCGCCGGCCTTGATTTTGCCCAGCGAGGCAAAAAACAACACCAGGATCATCAGGATCAGGGCCAGTTCGGGAAGAAACAAAAATATCTGCATGGATCGTTTTCCTACAACCTAGGTTAATGAAACCAAGAGATTTTTCAGCCAGGCCCCCAGATGCAGCAGCCAGGCATGATGTTCCTGGTGGTGTTCCGCGGGCGGCAGATGCTGCATGCCGGCCTGCACCTGGTGGACCAGGTGACTGACGCTGGTGTCCATCACCTTGAGCAGGGGCGCCGGGTGCAAGCCGATCCAGAAGACAAAAACCGCCAGGAACAGCAGGGTCACCACTTCCCTGCCGTTGAGATCCTTGAGGGCATGGTGGCCGTCGTCGCCGTGGTCGTCATCGTGATGATGGGCATGACCGTCGGAGTCGGCCCAAACCATTTTCTGGAAAAGGCGCAGCATGTAGGCCGCCGCCAGGATGGCTCCGGGAATGGCGAGGAAACCCACCAGCTTGTACTTGGAAAAGGCCCCCACCAGCACCAGCAGTTCGCCGACGAAGCTGTTGGTGCCCGGGAAGGCAAACGAGGACAGGGTAAAAATGCCCAGGAAAGTCACGTAGACCGGCATCAGCATGCCCAGGGCCGAGTTGTCTTTGATTTCCCGGCTGTGGGTCCGCTCGTAGATGATGCCGATGCAGATAAACAGGGCCCCGGTGGTGATCCCGTGATTGATCATCTGCAGCATCGCGCCTTTGATGCCCTGGACGTTGAGGAGAAAAATCCCCAGGGTAACGAAACCCATGTGGCCGACACTGGAATAGGCAATCAGCTTCTTGATGTCGCTCTGCCCCAGGGCCAGGTAGCCGCCGAAAATGATCGACATCACCGACAGGGCCAGCAGGTAAGGCATGCAGGTCATGGTGGCCGCCGGCGCCATCGGCAGGCAGAAGCGCAGAAAGCCGTACCCCCCCATCTTCAGCAGGATGCTGGCCAGGATGACGCTGCCCGCCGTCGGCGCCTCCACGTGGGCGGCCGGCAGCCAGGTGTGCAGGGGAAACATGGGAATCTTGATGGCAAAGGCCAGGGCGCAGGCAAGGAAAATCCACATCTGGTACTGGTAGGAATAGTGGTGCGCCATCAGTTCCGGGATGAAGAAAGTACCCGTCTTGATGTACAGGGCGATGATGGCCACCAGGAGAAAAATGCTGCCGGTCAGGGTGTAGATGAAGAACTTGATGGAGGCGTAGTCTTTCCGGGGGCCGCCCCAGACGGCGATCAGCAGGTACATGGGAATCAGCATCGCTTCCCAGAAGATGTAAAACAGCACCGTGTTGAGGCAGATGAAAACCCCGATCATCGCCGCTTCCATCAGCAGGACGACAAAAACAAACTCCTTGAAACGCACCTTGATGTAGGTCCAGGAGCAGAGGATGCACAAAGGCATCACCAGGGTGGTCAGGAGCACCAGCAGGACGCTGATGCCGTCGACGCCGACGGCATAGTGCAGATGCAGGGCCGGAAACCAGTGATAGACCTCGGCAAACTGGTACTTGACCGTCGTCGGGTCGAAGCTGGTGTACAGGGGCAGCGAAACCACCGCCGTCGCCAGGGTAACCAGCAGCCCCCAGGTCTTCAGGACGCCGTCCCCCTTGAGCAGCAGGGTGACCAGGGCCCCGATCAGGGGCAGAACCAGGACCGCCGACAGGATCGGGTAACTCAGGGTATTATAGATCAGATATTGTTCCATTTAATAACCGTACCAACCCCAGGTTAAAGCAAGACAACGATGATCAGGACAATGAACAGGGCCACGGCAGCCCCGCCGATATAATGCTGCAGTTTGCCGGTCTGGAAGGTGCGCAGCTGGTCGCCGCCCTTGACCACGCCCTTGGCGGAGCCGTCCAGCACCCAGTCGATCCCTTCCCAGTCAAACCAGGACATGGCCCGGGCCACCGCCATGGTAAAGCGGTAACCAACCGTGCGGTAAACCTCGCCGACCCAGTCGTTGGCGGCCCCGACGGGTTTGGAAGCCACCCACATGAACACCCGGGCTCCCTTGCGGTAGAACCAGTCCAGATCGAGATTCATCTTGGGCTCCGGCTTCAGCTTCTTGACCATCAGGTAGAAGCCTAGGCCGGTGAAGCCCAGCAGCTGGAAGGTCTCGGACAGGTGGTGCATGGTGTAGGGATGCCAGGTCACCGGGTAGGGCAGCATCCGGTAGAGGTATTCCGGGTAAAAGCCGAGAAAGATGCACATGAAGGCGGCGATGAACATCCCCAGCTGCATGTTCCAGCCCACTTCCTTGGCTTCCTTGACCCCCTCGTTGGGGCCGAACCAGACAAAATAGGGCAGCTTGATGCCGACGGAGAGGAAGGTACCGACTGCCGCCAGGCTGAGCATCAGCATGATGAAAATCCGGTGGTCGGCCCCGGCGGCGGCGATAATCATCGATTTGCTGATGAAACCGCTGGTCAGCGGGAAACCGGAGATGGCGATGCCGCCGATGACGGTGAACACCAAGCTCCAGGGCATGTACTTGTACAGCCCTCCCAACTCGTTGAGCTTCGTCTTGCCGGTGGCCTCCAGCACGGCGCCAACCCCCATGAACAGCAGGGCCTTGTAGAGGATGTGGGCGTAGGCGTGGGCGCAGGCGCCGTTGACCGCCATGGCGGTGCCGATGCCGACGCCGCAGACCATGTAGCCCACCTGGCTGACAATGTGATAGGCCAGAATCCGCCGGGCGTCATTCTCGATCACCGCGTAGGCAACCCCGTAGACGGTCATGATCGCCCCAAGGATCGCCAGGGCGGTAAAACCGGGAAAACCGCGGGCCAGCACGTAGACGGCCGTCTTGGTGGTAAAGGCGCACATGTAGACCGCCCCGGTGACCGTGGCTTCCGGATAGGCATCCGGCAGCCAGGCATGGATGGGCGGCACGGCGGCATTGAGCATGAAGCCGATCATGATCAGGTAGTCGGCGGTGGTCGCCCCCTCGGCCAGGATGCGGGTGAAGGTCAGGTCATGGATATTCTGGTAGCGGAGAAAAATTCCCGCCAGCAGGATCAGGCCGCCGGTGGTGTGCACCAGCAGGTAGCGGTAGCCGGCCTCGATGGAGCGCTTGCGCCGGCGGTACCAGACCAGGAAAACCGAGGCAAAGGCCATCAGTTCCCAGAAGATGAACAGGGTCAGGTAGTCGCCGCAAAGGGTCGTCCCCAGGGAACCGGCCACGTAGAGGAAGGCCGCCATGTGCTGGCCGCTCTCCTTGACGTGCAGCCCGTAGATGCTGCCGATCAGGGCCATGAGGGTAAAAACGTGCAGGAAGACGTAAGTCAGCTTGTCGACCCGGCCAAAGTGGAGTTCAAAACCGAGAAAATGGCAGACGCCGAAGCTGGCCGGCAGGTGGTGGATCTGGTAGAAGGCCAGCAGGGGCACCGCCAGTAGCAGCACTTTCTGCAGCTTCAGCCGGTTGGCAAAGGGCATCAGGATGGCCCCAAGGATGAAATAGGTGGCCGGATGCATGAAAATGGTATTACTCATCATAGTAATCTTCACCCTTCATCAACCAGACATGAGACAGGCCCTTGAACACCACGATCATGCCCAGGCAGCCAAAGAAAGCGAAAATGGTCCAGAAGCCGATGATGTGGTCGCCCCAGAAATGGGTGTGGTGCCGTTCGACAAAGAAGTCGAAAACCACCGCCGCAGCCAGGTAGGCAAAGAACACCCATTTGAGGACCACGGAACGTTCCCGCAAATAGCCGAACAGTTGTGCCATCATGTTCCCACCATTACATGGATGATTTTCAGAAACAGGTCAGGATAAATCCCGAACAGGACCGAAAGGATCGAGGTGATGCACAGGGGAATCACCATCAGCATGATCAGCGGCGACGCCTCCAGGGAACCGGTCTGTCCCTCGTCCTCCGGCAGGGGCTTGCCGTAAAAGGACTGGAGGAAAACCGGGACGAAATAGCCGGCGTTGAGGAAACTGCTGACCATCAGCACCACCAGCAGGATGACGTTGTGGATGTCCATGGTCGCCAGGGCCAGGAACCACTTGGTGACGAAGCCGCTCACCGGCGGCACGCCGATCATGCTCAGGGAAGCCAGGCCGAAGGCCAGCATGGTCAGCGGCATCCGGTAGCCAAGCCCTCCCATCTCCTTGATGTCCTTTTTGCCCGAAGCCACGAAAATGGCCCCGGCGCAGAAAAAGAGGGTAATCTTGGAAAAGGCGTGGTTGGCGATATGGATGAGGCCGCCGGTCACGCCGTTGGGAGTCAGCATGGCGACGCCGAGGATGATATAAGACAGCTGGCTGATGGTCGAATAGGCCAGCCGGGCCTTGAGGTTGGTCTTGGTCAGGGCAATCACCGAGGCGGTGAGAATGGTGAAGGAAACAAAATAGGCGGTAAAAATTCCCAGATGATACTTGTAGAGCAGCTGGGTGCCGAAAACCGAAAGCATCACCCGGCAGATGGAAAAGACGCCGATCTTGACCACCACCACCGCGTGCAGCAGGGCGCTGACCGGGGTGGGGGCCACCATCGCCGACGGCAGCCAGTTGTGCAGCGGCATGATGCCGGCCTTGGCAAACCCGAACAGGCAGAGGAAATAGGAAACGATCACCACCCAGCGGTTGGCGTCAGCGGGGAAGATGCCGTGGACGATGTCGCCGGCGGCGAAATCCAAGGTGCCGCACTGGACGTAGATGAGAATCATCGCCGGCAGCAGGAAGGCCTTCGAGGTGAACATCAGGTAGGTGATGTACTTCTTGCCGCCTTCGTAGCCTTCCTCGTCCTGGTGATGGGCAACCAACGGGTAGGTGAAGATCGAGACGATTTCGTAAAACAGGTACAGGGTAAAGAGGTTGCCGGCAAAGGCGCCGCCCATGGCGCCGCCCACCGCCACCGCGTAGCAGACGTAAAACCGGGTCTGGGCGTGCTCGTCCAAGCCCCGCATGTAGCCGACGCAGTAAAAGCCGGCCATGATCCAGAGAAAGGAAGCCACCCCGGCGAAGAGGATCCCCAAGCCGTCCAGGTGAAACTTGACTGAAATCCCGGGATAAAGGGTGAACAGGGTATATTCATAGGCGCCGCCGGTCAGGATGTGGGGCACCAGGTTGACCACCGACAGGAAGGTCAGCACCGCCCCGACCACCGACCAGGTCTCCCTGATATTGGGTTTTTTGCCCGATGCCATGATCAGCAGGGCCGCTACCATCGGGATGGCCACCGTCAGCAAAATCTTGCTGGTGATAATCGTTTCCATAGACTTTCCCGCTCTATGCTCGTTCCCGGGCGGCGGTCAGCCGCCCGTTAACCGTGTAAGTCATGAACCTCATCCGGATCCGAGGTGTTGTATTTCCGATAAACGGCAATGATGACACTGACGGCAATCGCCGCCTCCGCCGCCGCGATCCCCATGATGAAAAGGGTAAAAACCTGGCCGACGGCCGGGTCGGGAGCCAGAAACTTGTTGAAAGCCATGAAGTTGAGGCCGGCGCCGTTGAGAATCAGCTCGGCGGAGATCAGCATGCCGATGAAAGTCCGGTGCTGGATCACCCCGTAAAAGCCGAGCACCAGCAGGAAAAGGGCGACGACCAGGTAGGTGTTCAGGTTCGCGCTCAACAACATCAGAAATGTCCCCCCTCTTTATCCTGGGCGAGAATAATCGCCCCGATAATGGCGGTCAGCAGGACCACGGAAATCAGCTCGAAGGCCAGGCAGTACTGGTACAGCAGGCTTTTTCCCAGGTAGGCCAGAGAAAAGTCGCCCCGGTGCACCGCCGCCGGGATCCAGGTGGCCCGGTTGAGAGCCACCAGCAGCAGGAGAAAAGTGGAGATGCAGGCCCCCAGAGCCAGGACCAGGTTTTTCCCCTTGATGCCGCGGCTGACCACTTCCGTGGGCGTGTAGCCGACCATGATCCCGAAAACGATCATGATGCAAACCGCCCCGACGTAGATCAGAATCTGCATCATGGCCAAAAACGGGCTGCCTAGGAAATAGTAAAGACCGGCCACCCCCAGCAGGGAAACCGCCAGGCCCAGGACCGCGTGCATGAGGATGCGGGACCGCACCGCCAGCAGACCACCGGAAAAGGTCAGCAGAATAAAGGCAAAAAACAGGGCCTCGGCAATGTACTGGTAGAGATTCATCCCCTCTCCTCCAGCCTTTTGATCAGGTCGTAATGAAACTCTTCCCGGGTGAAGCCGGCAATGTTGTAATCCTGGGAAAAGTCGATGGCCGCCTTGGGACAGCTTTCAACACACAGGCCGCAGAGGCTGCACTTGGTGAAATCCAGTTGAAAAACCGTCAGGGATTTCCGCTTTTCCCCTTCCTTCTTCTCCCCCTTCACGGTGATGCAGCCGCAGGGACAGGTCCGGGCGCACATGCCGCAGACAATGCAAGGGCACTCGCCGGTTTCCGGGTCCCGGACCAACTCGATATGGCCCCGGTAATTGGGGGTAATCTCCAGTTTTTCGCGGGGGTACTGCACGGTGACGATCGGTTGGGTGAACGCCTTGAAAGTCACCCCCAGGCCGACCAGCAGGCTTTTGGCCCCGACGAACAGCTCCTTGAAATAACCGTTGTTTTTCATATCAGCTTGACCACCACCGCGGTAACCAGCAGGTTAACGAGGGCAAAGGGTATCATGTATTTCCAGCAGAAATTCATCAGTTGATCAAAACGGGTCCGGGGATAGGTCCAGCGCACCCAGATCATGAACAGCATCAGGCCGTAGACCTTGAGAAAAAACCAGATGGCCGGGCCGTAATCGCCGAGAGGCAGGGGAATGCCCCGCCAGCCGCCGAGAAAGAGGACGGTGGCGATGGAACAGACCACGAACATGTTGGCGTACTCCGCCAGCATGAAAAGACTGAAACCCATGCCGCTGTACTCGGTGTGGTAGCCGGCGGTAAGCTCGCTCTCCGCCTCAGGCAGGTCGAAGGGCGCCCGGTTGGTCTCGGCGAAGGAAGCAGTCAGGTAGATGAGAAAGGCCACCGGCTGGACGATGAAGAACCAGATTTTGTTCTGGGCGGCGATGATGCCCTGCATGCTGAAGGTGTTGGTAATCATGACCACCGCCAGCAGGGAGAGAAGCATCGGAATCTCGTAGGAGATGTTCTGGGCCACCGAACGCATGGCCCCGAAGAGGGAGTACTTGTTGTTGGAGCTCCAGCCGGCAATCAGGATCGCCATGACGTTCAGGGAAGAAACCGCCAGAATGAACACCAGGCCGATATCCAGGTCGCGCACCTGCAGCTTCGGGCCGAAGGGGATGACGATCAGCGGCAGCACCACCGGGGTGAAGGAAAGCAGCGGCGCCAGGCGAAACAGGGGCTTGTCGGCATCCTTGGGGACAATGAGCTGCTTGCCGATCAGTTTCAGGCCGTCGATCAGCAGCTGGAGGATGCCGTGCGGGCCGACCTCCATGAGGCCGGGGCGGCGCTGGATGTGGGCGGAGATTTTCCTCTCCAGATACCCCATGATCATCGCGTTGAGAAACACAAAGGCAATGACCAGGACCGCGGCGATGACCATCCGTACAAGCTCGTGGGATACAGCCGTTTCCATAAATTCTACCTGTCTATTTCCGGAATAACCAGATCAAGGCTGCCCATGGCGGCCACCAGATCGGAAAGCAACATGCCCCGGCACATTTCGGGCAGGAGACTCAGGTTGGAATATGAAGGCACCCTGATCTTCAGGCGGTAGGGTACGTCGCTGCCGTCGCTGATCAGGTAGTACGCCAGTTCACCCCGGGCGGCCTCGACGGAAAAATTGGCGTCGCCGGCCGGCAGTTTGAGTTTTTTCGGCACCTTGGCCATGAACGGCCCCTCGGGCAGCTTGTCCAGGGCCTGCTCGATGATCCGCAGACTCTGCTCCATCTCCTGGAAGCGAACCAAGAAACGGTCCATGGAATCGCCCTTGCTGCCCACGGGAATCTCGAAGTCAAACTCGGGATAGACGGAATAGGGCTCACTTTTCCGGATGTCATAGGGCACGCCGGCACCGCGGATCACCGGCCCGGTGGCCCCGTAGCGGCGGCACATGTCGGCGTCGATGATGCCGATGTCTTCCACCCTCTTGATGAAGATGATGTTGCCGTTCACCAGTTTCTCGTACATGGGAAAACGGCCGCGCAGCCGCTTGATGAAAGCCCGGGTCCGCTCGACGAACTTGTCGTCGATATCCTTGCTGACGCCGCCGACGCGGAAATAGCAGTAGGTCAGCCGGGAGCCGGTGATGTCTTCGAGGATGTCGAGGATCTGTTCCCGGTCGTCGAATGAGTAAAGGATAGGGGTGAAAGCCCCCAGGTCAAGCAACAGGGCCCCGAACCAGAGCAGGTGGCTGGCGATGCGGTTCAGCTCCGAGGTGATCACGCGAATGTACTCGGCCCGCAGTGGCACCTCGATGCCGGCCAGGCGCTCGATCAGGGCCACGTAGCCGTGATTGTAGGGCAGGGCGGCGGCGTAGTCCATCCGGCCGGTGTTGGGCAGAAACTGCGGCCACGGACGGCACTCGGCCATCTTTTCGTGCATCCGGTGCCCGTAGCCGAGAACCGGCTGGGGATCGACGACGTATTCGCCGTCCATTTCCAAAATGACCCGCAACACCCCGTGGGTACTGGGGTGCTGGGGACCCATGTTGAGAAAAAAACGATGCGGCTTGCTGTCGGGTCGGCAGGGTTCAGGCATAATCGGCCTCAGCTCTTTTCCTGGTCGGCGGAAGTTTCACCTTCCTCTTCCGCCGCCGGCGGCCAGCAGATCTCTTCCAGGTTCTTCAGCTGCTGCTCGTCTTTCAGCAGGGGCTTGAGATCAACGCTGGTTTCCGGCAAAATCAGGGGTTCGAGGTAGGGATGGTCACGGTAGACGATGCCGAAGAAATCCCGGGTCTCCCGCTCGTGCCAGTTGGCTCCCTGGAAAATGTCACTGATGGTGGGCAGGGAACCGTCGTCCCCGACCGGCACCCGGGCCAGAATCCGGGAACGAACATCGAAATGGGCAAACTGGTAGCGGCCTTCCAGGGCCGGGGCGGCATGCACCGCCGAGACAAAAACCAGATAGTATTCCAGTTCGTACATCAGCTTGGCGAACCGGCGCAGCTGGTCGCCGGTCAGCATCACTTCGACGTGGTAGCCCCGCTGCTGATAGTCAACCTCGGCATACGAGGCCGCCAACTCCTCCAGGGCCCGGATAAATTTATCAGTTTGGTGCATCTGACACTTTCCTCTGCGGGAACGGGTGGCGAACGCCGGTGATCTTTTCCTGCAATTTCAGGATCCCTTCAATCAACCCTTCCGGGCGGGGCGGACAACCAGGCACATAGACATCCACGGGAATCAGCTTGTCGACCCCCTCGATGACATTGTAATTTTCTTTTACTTTGAAAGGGCCGCCGGAGATGGCGCAGTTGCCCATGGCGATGACGTATTTGGGGAACGGCATCTGGTCGTAAAGGGTCATTACCGCCGGCGCCATCTTCTTGTTCACCGTGCCGGCGACAATCATCAGGTCGGCCTGCCGGGGCGAGGGCCGGAAGACTTCCGAACCGTAGCGGGAGATGTCGAAACGCGCCATGCCCATGCACATCATCTCGATGGCGCAGCAGGCCAGGCCGAAAGTCATCGGCCAGAGGGAGTTGGCCCGGCAGACATCCAGGATCTTCTCCGCCAGCTGCAGGCGGACCATGGGGCCGGGGTCATACTCCACCAGGTCGCCCGGCTGGCCGCGTTTGACCCGCTCTTCCAGTTCCAGGGAGTAGGAATGGGTTTTCAGTAAACTTTTTTCTTCGGCCACGTAAACACTCCTTTTACCCAGGCATAGACGATCGCCAGGGAGAGGATGGCAACAAAAATTACAAATTCGAAGACGCCCCGGAGGCCGGGGACATCATTATAAGCGGTGGCTACAGGAAAAAGGTAGAGGATGTCGACGTCGAAAGCGAGGAAAATCAGGGCATAGAGATAATAGGCAATGCCGAAATGGATGTCCCAGGAGGTGCCGTAGGGATCCATGCCGCATTCGTAGGTGAGCAGGGTCTTTTTGTTGACCGTCCGGGGGCGAAAAATGTTGGAAATGATGAAAGGGCCGATGCCGGCCAGGAAGCCGCCCAGGAGGAAAAGAAAAACGTAAATGAAATCAACCAAATACTTTTCAGACATCAGGTCGCCCTCTCGCCGACTAAACGCTGGCAGCAGGCTGCCAGACCTTCATGAAACGCTGAAACTACCTGGTAATTTTTCAATCGCGACAGCGAAAAACGGCTTTCTCATAACGGAATAGCAAAACGATGTCAAGGAATTTATTTAAGCCACCGGCGAAACGGCGCCGGAAACCCGACGGAATAACTACTTGATATAATAAAAGAATTCACAAAAAAGACTGCGGGTGAAATGCTGCATACAAAAAGCCTGACCTGCCGGCTGGGTTTTTGACCGGCGGCCGGCAACAGCGCACAATTATTTTAAAACAGGCTTTGGCGTCCGGTTAATTTTCACCGAAGAAAAATTAAAAAAATATAATTTAGCAACCTTGCGGCTTCCGGCTGTCCGCAAACCGGCAATAACAGTCAACTGGCAGCATTTTGTGAGATAAAATACATAAAGCGGCGGGGACAAAAAGACCCTATTATAAAATGGCTGCCGGTTCAGCGGCCGGTCGACCAGAAAAAAACAGCCGGGAGCGGCCGGTCATTGAGAGAAGCGGGCCCGCAGCTTACCATTTTTCAGAGGTGCGGCCGGCACGCAAAAAGGGCGGGTCCCATGGAGGAACCCGCCCGGTTGTCAGACGACGGCCAACGGCCTTTTGCTGCCGCTACTTGTCCTGCAGGTATTCGTGGATGGCCACCGCTGCCTTTTTGCCGGCGCCCATGGCCATGATGACGGTCGCCGCCCCGGTAACGATATCGCCGCCGGCAAAGACCCCTTCCCGGCTGGTCTGGCCGGTCTCCTCGTCGGCCTTGATATTGCCCCAGCGGGTCAGCTCCAAGCCGGGGGTGGTATTGGGCACCAGGGGGTTGGGCCCGTTGCCGATGGCCACCACCACGGTGTCGACCTCGAGAATGAACTCGGAGCCTTCCACGGGCACCGGCCGCCGCCGGCCAGACTCATCCGGCTCCCCGAGCTCCATCCGCACGCACTCAACCCCCGACACCCAACCCTCATCGTTGCCGACAATGCGCACCGGGTTGGCCAGCAGCACCAGCTCCACCCCTTCCTCGACGGCGTGATGAATCTCCTCGTTCCGGGCCGGCATTTCGGCTTCCGAGCGCCGGTAGACAATGTAGGAATGTTCCGCCCCCAGGCGCAGCGCCGTCCGCGAGGCGTCCATGGCCACGTTGCCGCCGCCGAAAACGGCCACTTTCTTCCCCTTGACGATCGGCGTGTCATACTCGGGGAACAGGTAGGCCTTCATCAGGTTGGAGCGGGTCAGGTACTCGTTGGCAGAGTAGACCCCGTTGAGATTCTCCCCCGGGATGTTCATGAACACCGGCAGGCCGGCGCCGGTGCCGATGAAAACGGCGTCATACTTGGCCAGCAGCTCGTCGACGGTGTCCAGCATGCCGACGACGAAGTCAAGCTCCACCTTGACCCCCAGGGACTTGAGGTAGTCCACCTCCGCCTGGACAATGGCCTTCGGCAGGCGGAATTCCGGGATGCCGTAGACCAGCACGCCGCCCGGCTTGTGCAGGGCCTCGAAAACGGTCACCTCGTGGCCGAGCTTGATCAGGTCGCCGGCACAGGTGAGACCGGCGGGGCCGCTGCCGACGATGGCCACCTTTTTACCCGTCGACGGCGCCATGGCCGGCTTGGTAACCGCATCGTGGTCGCGTTCGTAGTCGGCGGCAAAGCGCTCCAGCCGGCCGATGGCCACCGGCTCGCCCTTTTTGCCGACGACACATTTGGCCTCGCACTGGGTCTCCTGGGGACAGACCCGGCCGCAAACCGCCGGCAAGGCGTTGGTTTCCTTCAGCTTGCGGGCGGCGCCGACAAAATCCCCCTCGGCAATCAGGCCGATGAACTCGGGAATCTTGACATTGACCGGACAGCCTTCGACGCACTTGGGCTTCTTGCACTGCAGGCAGCGGGAGGCTTCCAGCATGGCGGTTTCCGGACTGTAGCCGAAAGGCACCTCGTCAAAGTTACGCGCCCTGACCTTGGGCTCCTGCTCCGGCATCGGCTGCCGGGGAATCTTCTGCTTTTTATCCGCACTCATGAGGCTTCTCCTTGATCACAACCACAGCCGCAGCCGCACGCCTGCTGCTGGCGAAAAAGTTCCATCGACAGCTTTTCCTGTTCCGGGTAGATCCGCTGGCGGGTGAACAGTTCGTCGAAATCCACCTGGTGGCCGTCAAATTCCGGCCCGTCGACGCAGACAAACCGGGTCTTGCCGCCCACCGTCACCCGGCAGGCACCACACATGCCGGTGGCGTCCACCATGATCGGGTTCAGGCTGACCAGGGTCTTGACCCCGAACGGCTCCGAGGTCTTGGCGACGAATTTCATCATGATCGGCGGTCCGATGCCGATCACCAGGTTGATGTCCCCCTGGTCGCGGTCTTTTTCCAGCAGTTCCTGCTCGACCGCGGTCACCAGCCCGTGGCGGCCGTAGGAACCGTCGTCGGTGGTCACGTAGACCTCGTCGCTCAGCGCCCGCATCTTGTCTTCCCAGAAAAGCAGCTCTTTGGTCCGGGCCCCCATGATGGTGATCACCTTGTTGCCGTGCTTTTTCAGCTCCCGGACAATATTGTGCACCGGGGCGATGCCGATGCCGCCGGCAACGCAGAGGACGGTGCCGTAGTTGTCCATGTGGGTCGGCTTGCCCAGGGGACCGATGAAATCGAGGATCTCCTCCCCCACCTCCAGCTGCCCGAGGGCGGCGGTGCTTTTGCCGACCACCTGGAAAACGATGGTCACCAGCCCCTTTTCCAGGTCGGTGTCGGCGATGGTCAGGGGAATCCGCTCCCCCTGCTCGTTGATCCGCAGGACGATGAACTGCCCTCCCCGGGCTTTCTTGGCGATCAACGGCGCCTCGATCTGCATCATGTAAACCGCGGGGTCCCGGGAAAATTCTTCCTTGGCGACGATCCTGTTCACGTTAAACTCCTTTCCGAGCCGGCGCGGCCGGCTTGATAATTATTGCACAAGGATACCCGTTTAATAAAAAAAACGGCTGCTGTCAAGTGATTTTTTTCACCTCTTAAACGGCGGAGGTCACGGGGTTTTCCGGATCAGGAGATCTTCCATGACCAGGTATTCCAGGTCCGAGCCGAAAAACATCTCCAGGGCGTCGGCGGGCGAGCAGACCATCGGCTCCCCCCGGCGGTTGAGGGAGGTGTTGAGAACCGCCGGGACGCCGCG
>JAFDMG010000193.1 GCA_019306045.1 Deltaproteobacteria bacterium
ATCGAAATAGCGCACCGGGCGGATGCAGGCGTAGAGATCGAAATACTGCCGCAGGGCGACGTTGAGGCTGCGGATGCCGCCGCCCACCGGGGTCGACAGTGGCCCCTTGATGCAGACCCGGTACTCCCTGATTTTTTCCAGGGAATCGTCCGGCAGGTAGGAGCCGGTTTTTTCGTAAGCTTCCTCCCCCACCAGCAGCGGCCGCCAGGCCAGCCGCCGCCGGCCGCCGTAGGCCCTGGCCACGGCGGCATCCAGCACCGGCTGGGTGGCCCGCCAGATATCCGGGCCGGTGCCGTCGCCGGCAATGAAGCCGATGATCGGGTCGTCGGCAACCTGGTAGGCGCCGTCGCGGTACTGAATCAGGGTGCCGCCATTTTCTCCGGACTCAACCATGGAATAAACTCCTTAAGCTTTATTAACTAACTTATTGGAATAACGGTCCTTTATTTTGCAGCTAAACCGCCAGGTCGCCGTGTTTCTGCACGTAGGGCACCAGGCCGCCTTCGTTGAGAATGGCGGTCATCACCGGCGGCAGGGGCGGGAAACTTTCCTCGTAACCCTGGGTGACGTTGCGCAGGACGCCCTTCTCCAGGTCGACCTCCAGCCGGTCGCCCTCCTTGATCCGGTCGGTGTCGCAGATGATCGCCGGCAGGCCGACGTTGATGGCGTTGCGGAAAAAGATGCGGGCGAAGGATTTGGCCACCACGGCGCTCACCCCGGCCAGCTTGATGATCGTCGGAGCGTGCTCCCGGCTGGAACCGAGGCCGAAGTTGCGGCCGCCGACGACGAAGTCGCCCTTCTCCATCTGGCCGGCAAATTCCGGCCGGGCGTCTTCAAGCACGTGCTTGGCCAGCTCCGGCAGATTGGAACGCAGGTGAAAAAGGCGGCCCGGGGCGATGTGGTCGGTGCTGATGTCATCGCCAAACAACCAAGCTTTACCAGTAAGCATAAACCTCTCCTTATTTATTCTGGCCGGCCCCGCGGACCGGCGTCCAAGACCTTGCTGCTCAGCCCAGGTATTCCCGGGGATCGGCCAGCCGGCCGGCCAGGGCGGTGGCCGCCGCCGTCGCCGGCGAACCGAGGTAGATGAAACCGTTGACGTTGCCCATCCGGCCCTGGAAATTGCGGTTCTGGGTCGCCAGGCAGCGCTCGCCGTCGCCGAGGATTCCCTGGTGGACGCCGACGCAGGCGCCGCAGCCGGGAGTGTTGATCGCCGCCCCGGCGTCGTTGAAAATGGCCAGCAGCCCCTCGGCCAGGGCCTGGCCGTAAACCTGCCGGGAGGCGGGAGTCACCAGCAGCCGGGTGCCGGGATGGACTTTTTTGCCCTTGAGAATGCCGGCGGCGATCCGCAAATCTTCGATGCGGCCGTTGGTGCAGGTGCCGATGAACACCTGGTCAATTTTGACGTCGCGGCAGTCGGCGTCCTCGATGGAACGGGTGTTGTCTACCGTGTGGGGAAAGGAAACCGTCGGCGTGACCGCCGCGGCGTCAATCTCGTAGACCCGTTCGTACACGGCGTCGGCGTCGGCCGCCAGGGGCCGGTACTTGTCGCCCCGGCCCGCCGCTGCCAGGAATTTCCGCGTCTGCTCGTCGCTGGCGATCAGGCCGCACTTGGCCCCGGCCTCCACCGCCATGTTGGCAAGCACCATGCGCTCGGGCACGCTCATCTTCTCGATGGTGCCGCCGCAGAATTCCATCGCCTTGTAGGTGGCGCCGTCGGCGCCAATCATGCCGATGATGTGGAGAATAATATCCTTGCTGTACACCCCGGGCTGCAGCTCGCCCTCGATGACGAACTTGAAGGTTTCCGGCACCCGCAGCCAGGTCTTGCCGAGGGCGATGCCCACCGCCACGTCGGTGGAGCCCATGCCGGTGGCGAAGGCGCCGATGGCGCCGCCGGTGCAGGTGTGAGAGTCGGCCCCGATCAGCAGTTCGCCGGGATTGAGGTATTTTTCCATGATCACCTGGTGGCAGACGCCGTCGCCGACGTCGGAAAGCCGGCAGCCGGTCCGGGCGGCAAACTGGCGCAGCAGCATGTGATCGTTGGAAAGTTCCCGGCGCGGGCTGGGAGCGGCGTGGTCCAGGAACAGCACCGTCCGCTCGGGGTTTTTCACCTTCTCGATACCGAGTTTTTCAATCTGCCGCACCGCCAGCGGCCCGGTGCCGTCCTGGGTCAGGCAGACATCGACTTCGCAGACCGCCATGTCCCCGGCCCGCAGGGGCCGGCCGGCATGGGCGGAAAGAATCTTTTCAACCAGGGTTTGCCCCATAAACTCAACCTCCATTGACAATCAGAGCCTGTTGACAGCCGACGGCCGTCGATGCCGCAGCCCTTGCCGCGGCCAAAGGGATAAAGTTTAGGCCAGCTTGATGGCCAGCTCCCGCAGCTGCCGCGGCTGGACGCTGGACGGCGCCCCGGTCAGCAGGCAGGTGGCCTTCTGGGTTTTGGGAAAAGCGATGACGTCGCGGATGGACGCCCGCCGCAGGAAAAGCATCACCAGCCGGTCGAGGCCGAAAGCGATGCCCCCGTGGGGCGGGGCGCCGTATTCCAGGGCGTCGAGGAGAAAGCCGAATTTCTCCCGGGCCTCCTCGTCGCCGATCTGCAACAGGGAAAACATCTTCTCCTGCAGCCGGCGGTCGTGGATCCTGATGCTGCCGCCGCCGATCTCGATGCCGTTCAGCACCAGGTCGTAGGCCTGGGCCCGCACCCGGACGGGATCGCTGTCCAGCAGCGGCAGGTCCTCGTCCAGCGGCGCCGTGAAAGGATGGTGGATGGCCACGTGCCGCTTCTCCTGCTCGTCATACTCGAAGAGGGGGAAATCGGTCACCCAGCAGAAGGAGAACTGTTCCTCGTCGATCAGCTTGAACATTTTCCCCAGGTGCAGCCGCAGCCGGCCGAGGGACTCGTTGACCACCGCCGGCTTGTCGGCCACGAACAGCAGCAGATCGCCCTCTTCCACCTTCATGGTTTCCCTTAATGCCTGCACCTCATCATCTTGAAAAAACTTGACAATCGGCGACTGCCAGCCATCGGCAGTCACCTTGATCCAGGCCAACCCCTTGGCGCCGTAGACCTTGACCACCTCCAGCAGGTCGTCGACCTCTTTCCGAGACATGGCAGCGCCGCCCTTGAGGTTGAGCCCCTTGATGATGCCGCCCTTGTCGAGCACGGTGCGGAAAACCTTGAAGCCGCTGGCGGCAAACACCCCGCCTAGATCGATCAGGGGCAGCTCGAAGCGGATGTCGGGGGCATCGAGGCCGTAGCGGCCAACGGCGTCGGCGTAGGTCAGGCGCGGGAAAGGCCGCGGCAGCTCGATGGCCAGCAGCTCCCGGAAGAGCATGGCCATCATCTCCTCGATCAGCTTGATGATGTCCCGGGGTTCCACGAACGACATCTCCATGTCGATCTGGGTGAATTCCGGCTGCCGGTCGGCCCGCAGGTCTTCGTCGCGAAAGCATTTGACGATCTGAAAATAGCGGTCAAAGCCGGCCACCATCAGCAGCTGTTTGAAGAGCTGCGGCGACTGGGGCAGGGCAAAGAACTGGCCGGGATTGGTGCGGCTGGGCACCAGGTAGTCCCGGGCCCC
>JAFDMG010000194.1 GCA_019306045.1 Deltaproteobacteria bacterium
GTCATTGCAGCCCGTCAACCACAAAAAAAGGATGGTGCGTATGAAGAGAATTCCGGTCAAAACAATGTTCTTGAGCCTGGTTCTTGCCCTGGCGGCCGTCGGCCTGCTGGCCTGTGCCGGCGCCCAGCCAAAGATCGCCGCCGACTGCAACTCCAACCTTAAATGGGACATCTGCCCGGAAGCCGAGGTGACCACCTTCAAATGCTACGCCGGCAAGTGGAAAAAGGCCGACGCCTACTACTTTGAAGTCGGCCTCAAGAACGTCACCAATACCCCCAACCGCTACCGGGTCAACCTTTTCCTCTCCGACGGCAAGGGCATCGGCGGCCTGCTGCCCCGCAAGGGGAAACCGCCGGTGGTGGCCCCGGGCGCGGTGGTCACCGGCAAGTACCCGGTGAAGATCAGCGCGCCGCCGGATTGAAGATCAGCGCGCCGCCGGATGAAATCACCGTGGTCGTGAGAACGATCAAGTAAAATGCTCCGGGCGGCCCTGGCGGTAAAAGCAGTCAGGAAAAACCGCCGGCAGCAAGGCAGCAGCCAATAAACCATCCCGGCGGCGGCAGCACGCCCCGCCGGCACCAGGAAAATTCCCGGGCGGAAAATCCGGCATTATGGCCACCGGCAGCGGCCGGCGGCCGCGGCCCCGCCCGCCACCGTCAGCAAGAAGGAGAACAGCACCGATGAAAACTATCCAGCGCTTCGCCACCCTCACCTCCATTGCCATCCTTACCGTCCTCCTGCTGCTGGCCGCCCCCGGCAGCAGCGCGGCGAGGACCAAATACATTTCCATCGGCACCGGCGGCACCGGCGGGGTCTACTACCCCTACGGCGGCGGCCTGGCCGAGATCTGGACCAAGCACGTGAAGGGCGTCAAAGCGATTGCCGAGGTCACTGGCGCCTCGGTGGAAAACACCCGGCTGGCCGACCGCGGCGAAACGGTGATCGGCGAGATCATGGGCGACGTGGCCTACCAGGCCTACTACGGGGAAGGCAAGTTCAGAGGCAAACCCCAGAAGATCAAGGCCATGTTCATGATGTACCCGAACGTCTACCACGTGGTCACCCTGGCCGACAAGAAGATCAACTCCATCCAGGACCTCAAGGGGCAGCGGGTGTCGGTGGGCGCCCCGGGCAGCGGCACCGAGTTCATGACCAACCTGGTGCTCAAGTCGCTGGGCCTGACCTACAGCGATTTCAAGGTCAGCCGCCTCTCCTTCGTTGAAACCGCCAACGCCCTCAAGGACCACTCCATTGACGTCGGCATCTGGTGCGTTGCCGCTCCCACCTCCTCGATCATGGACCTGGCCACCACCCACAAGATCAAGATCATCTCCTTCACCCCGGAAGAGATGAAGCGGATCACCGACGCCTACGGCTTCTATTCGCCCTACGTCCTGCCGGCGGGCACCTACAACAACATCAGCAAGGACATCCTCACCCCCTCGGTCTGGAACGTGGTCATCTGCAGCGCCAACCTGGACGAAGACCTGGTCTACCAGCTGACCAAGGCCACCTTTGAAAACCAGGACTACCTGATCAAGATTCACCCGTTCGCCAAGCACACGACGCCGCAGAACGCCATCGAGCACGCCATCATCCCCTACCATCCCGGGGCGGTGAAATATTTCGAGGAGATCGGCATCAAGGTGCCCAAGAAGCTCGGCGGCACCAAATAGGCGGAACAGGGAGCAGGAAAACCAAAAAATGGGCAGCCGCGCCGCCGGGCGCGGATGCCCATTTTCTCATCACCCGGCAGGCAACCAGCGCAAGGCAGACAAGTGACCCAGAAAAACAGCAACCATCCCGGCCCGGAGCTGCCGCCGCTGCCGGAGATCAGCAGCAAGCGGCAGCTGACCGGCTGGCTGGCCGGCCTGGTTTCCCTGCTGGCCATCGGCCTGTCGGTCTTCCAGGTCTACACCGCCGGCTTCGGCACCCTGACGGCCATGTTCCAGCGCTCCATCCACGTGGCCTTGATCCTCAGCCTGGCGTTTATCATCCACCCGCCGGCCGCCGGCCCGCGGGCGAAAAAAAACCGCCTGCTGCTGGGGCTGGACCTGGTGCTGGTGGTCCTGGCCCTGGGCACTGCCGTCTACATTATCGTCAACTTTGACCAGCTGGTGGAGCGGCAGGGCGACTGGCTGACCAGCGACTACGTTTTCGCCGGCATCGCCACCCTGCTGGTGCTGGAAGCCACCCGCCGCACCATCGGCCTGGTGATGACCCTGATTGCCGTCTTTTTCCTCGCCTACGCCTACTGCGGCCCCTGGCTGCCGGAGTTCATGAGCCACCGGGGCTATTCCGTGACCAGGATCCTCTCCCAGCTCTACCTGACCACCGAGGGAATCTACGGCCTGCCCACCGGGGTGGCCGCCACCTTCGTCTTCATTTTCATCCTTTTCGGCGCCTTCCTGGAGAAGACCGGCGGCGGCAATTTTTTCATCGACCTGGCCTACGCTCTGACCGGCCGGATGCGCGGCGGCCCGGCCAAGACCGCCGTTCTGGCCAGCGGCTTCATGGGCTCGGTCTCCGGCAGCGCCATCGCCAACACGGTAACCACCGGCAGCTTCACCATCCCGATGATGAAAAAAATCGGCTACAAGCCCCACGTGGCCGGGGCCATCGAGGCGGCCGCCTCCACCGGCGGCCAGCTGATGCCGCCGATCATGGGCGCCGGCGCCTTCCTGATGGCCGAGTTCACCAACACCTCCTACCTGCACATCATCAAGGTGGCCGCCATCCCGGCGATCATGTACTACTTCTCGGTGATCATGTTCGTGCACTTCGAGGCGTGCAAGGAAGGCTTCGAGGGGCAGGCGGCTTCCCAGCTGCCGGCGGTGCGGGAGACGGTCAAGAACGGCTTTCACTTCCTGCTGCCGATCGCCATCCTCGTCGGCTTTCTGCTGGCCAATTTCAGCCCGATGATGGCCGGCTTCATCGCCGTGGTGACCACCTACCTGGCTTCCTGCCTGCGGCGCGCCAGCCGCCTGAGCTTCCGCCAGCTGCTCGGCGCCCTGGAACTGGGGGCCCGGAACGCCATCGTCGTCTCGGTGGCCTGCGCCTGCGCCGGCATCATCGTCGGCATGGTCGGGCTCACCGGCATCGGCCTCAAATTCTCCAGCCTGGTGGTTTCCCTCTCCGGCGGCATCAAGCTGCTGGCCATCATGCTCATCGGCCTGGCGTCGCTGGTGCTGGGCATGGGCCTGCCGGTCACCGCTTCCTACATCGTCCTGGTGATTCTCGCCGGACCGGCCCTCACCGACATGGGGGTGCCGCTGGTGGCGGCCCACATGATTGTCTTCTGGTACAGCCAGGACGCCAACGTCACGCCGCCGGTGGCCCTGGCCTCCTTCGCTGCCGCCGGCATCGCCGGGGCCAGCCCGATGGAGTGCGGCTTCGCCTCCTGGAAAATCGCCAAGGGGCTCTACATCATTCCCATCCTGATGGCCTACCGGCCGCTGCTGCTCAATGGCCCGCCCCTGGAGGTGGCCAACACCATCGCCTGCGGCTTCCTCGGCCTCTGGGCCTTCACCGCCTTCCTCGAAGGCTATCTCTTCAACTTCACCCGCTTGGCGGAAAGGGCGGCCCTCGGCCTGGCCTGCCTGTTGCTTTTCTGGCCCGCCTGGCCGGCCAACCTGGCCGGCGCCGTCCTGCTGGCGGCGGTGATTTTTACCAATAGGAAACCTGGTTGGGCGGCCGCAGGATAATGCGGGCGTCAACCACATTCAGCCCGTGCTCGTGGGCAATCACCGGGTTGAGGTCCATCTCCGCGATGTCCGGATAGGCGCCGATAATTTCCGAAACGGTGAGCAGCAGCTGCTGCAGGGCCTTCTTGTCCACCGGCGGCCGGCCGCGGAAGCCGTTGAGCAGCGCCGCCGACTTGATTTCGTCGATCATC
>JAFDMG010000195.1 GCA_019306045.1 Deltaproteobacteria bacterium
CCGGCGAAGGCAAAAAGGGGAATGACCGCCGAGCCGCCCAGCCAGGCGGCGCCGGCCAGGAAGCCCTGGAGCAGGATGGCCACCGTGGCTCCGAAAGCGGCGCCGGCCGAAACCCCGATGGTGAAGGGATCGGCGAGCGGGTTGAGCAGCAGCCCCTGGAAAACGGCACCGGAAATCCCGAGGGCCCCGCCCACCAGGAGGGCGACGATGATCCGCGGCAGGCGCACATCCCAGACGATCAGCCGGCTGCTCAGGGGTATGGCCTGGCCGTCCACCAGCGAGTGCAGTCCGGGAATGCCGGCCAGCAGCGTCCGCCAGACCTCGGCCAGGGAGAGATGGGCGGCGCCGACGGCGGCGGCCACGATGACTAGGGCGGTGGTGAACAGCAGCAGGAAAATGAAATACCAGGAGGAACGCCGCATTGCTATTCCAGGCCGGCGATCCGGGAGATCGCCGGCAGATCGAGATTGGCGGCCAGCAGGTCGGCCAGCCGGTCGAGCCCCTCTTCCTTCAGGGCGGCAAAAGAGGTCCGGGGCGCGGCGGCGGTTATCCCGTAGCGGTGCTGCCGGAGAAAATCCAGCCAGGCGCGGCGAAAATCGTCCCGGTCAAAGATGCCGTGCAGGTAGGTGCCCCAGCAGAGCCCGTCGGCGGTTACGGCGCCGTCCGGGTGCCCGCCGCCGGCTTCGCCGGCCGGGGCCAGCTGCAGCAGGGGGCGGGCGCCGGGCAGCAGCGTCGTTCTGCCCATGTGGATTTCATAGCCGGCCACTTCCATAGAGTCACCGGCGGCAAAGGGAAACAGCAGCCGGCCCCGGCTCTGGACGGTAACCTTTTCCCGGGCCAGCTCGGTACTGACCGGCAGCAGACCGAAACCGGCCACCGCCCCGCTGGTGGTTTCCACTTGGTGCGGGTCGCTGATTTCCCGTCCCAGCATCTGGTAGCCGCCGCAGATGCCGACCACGGCGCCGCCGGCCCGCAAAAAATCCCGCAGCCGCGACTCCAGTCCGCACCGCTTCAGAGTCAGGAGATCGTCGATGGTATTCTTGCTGCCCGGCAGGATGACCAGGTCGTAGCCGGAAAGCTCATCTTCGGGCAGCAGGTAGTCGAGGCGGACGTCCGCCTCGTGCAGCAGGGGATCGAAATCGGTGAAATTGGCAATGTGGGGCAGCTTGATCACCGCCACCGCCAGGGTCGCCGCCGCCGGTTCCCGCCCGCCGTCCAGGCCGCGGCCGTAACTTTCCACCGCCACCCCGTCCTCCTCCGGCAGGTAAAGGTCGCGGAAGTGAGGCACGACGCCGACAAAAGGCACCCCGCAGCGGGCGGCAATGGGCGCCAGTCCCGGCTCCAGGAGGCGGCGGTCGCCGCGGAACTTGTTGATGATCAGCCCCTTGACCAACTGCTTCTCCGCCGGCGCCAGCAGGGCCAGGGTGCCGACGAAGGCGGCAAAAACCCCGCCCTTGTCGATGTCCCCCACCAGGAGCACCGGCGCCTGCACCGCCAGGGCAAGACCCATGTTGACGATATCGTGTTCCCGGAGATTGATTTCCGCCGGGCTGCCGGCTCCCTCGATGACAATCAGGTCGTAAGCCGCCGCCAGGCGCTCGAAGCTGGCCAGCACCGCCGGCCAGGCCTTTTCCTTGTAGCGGTGGTAGCTCAGGGCCGACATGTTGCCCACCGGCACCCCGTGGATGATCACCTGGGCCCCGACATCGCTGTTGGGCTTGATGAGCACCGGGTTCATGTCCACCTGGGGCGCCAGCCTGCAGGCTTCGGCCTGTACCGCCTGGGCCCGGCCCATTTCATGTCCCTCGCCGGTAATAAAGGAATTGAGAGCCATGTTCTGGGCCTTGAAAGGGGCTACTTTGAGCCCCTGGCGGACAAAATGGCGGCAGAGGCCGGCCACCAGCACACTCTTGCCGACATTGGAACCGGTCCCCTGGACCATCAGCAGTCGGGCCCGCTCAGCCATGGCGTGCATCACTCATTCTGACCGATCTGGTAAATGGGGCAGGACAGCCGGTACTTGCAGGTTTCCTTGGGATGCCGGCAGCGTAGGCCTTCCTTGACCTCGAAGATATCGCCGTATTTTTCACAGGTCAGGTAACGGCGATCCTTGATCCCGGCCCGTTCATTCGCCAAACGCTCGTTGATCATCTTTCTTCCCGCAGTCAATGGTTAATTGCCATCATCGACCCTTTACGCCCGCAGGACCGGGGCGCCGCCGGCCGCCGCCGGCCCCGGCAAAGGCCTCCGGATGCAGCAGCCTGGCGATCTGTTCCAGCCCCTGGACAATCCGCGGCGAGGCCCGGTCCACCAGGTCGGCATCGATGACAAAAACCCGGTTGTCCCGGACGGCGGCAATGGAGCGCCACCGCTTCCAGGTGGCCACCAGGCGCCGGTAGTTGGTGTTGGGAGACATGGAGGAGATGATGATCACCTGGGGATTGTCGGCAATCACCCGCTCCACCGAGTAGCGGGGGTAAAGCACCGGGTTGTCCCGGGTCACCAGGATGCCGCCGGCCCGGCCGATCAGGTCGGCGGCAAAGGTTTTGCCGTTGACGGTAATGATCGGCTCCACCCCCACCTGGTAAAAAACCCGCTGTCGCGGCCGGCCGGCCACCCGCCGCTCCACCGTGCCGACCTTCTTCTTCATCGCCAGAATCACCTGCTGGGCCCGGGGCAGGGTGCCGGTGATCTCCCCGAGGTTGCTCAACGTCCGGTAGATGCCCACCAGGGTTTTCGGGTTGACCCGGTAGACGGGAATGCCGAACTTCCTCAGCGAAGCGATGACCCCCTCCTGGCGCCCCTCGAGGCTGGCCACCACCAGGTCCGGCCGCAGGGCAATGATCTTTTCCAGGTTGAGGTTGAAAAAACTGCCGATTTTTGGCTTGCGGCGGGCGGCGGGAGGGTAGGTGGCAAAATCGGTCACCCCGACGATGCGCTCCTCCAGGCCGAGGGCGAACAGGATCTCCGCCAGGCTGGGAACCAGGGGCACCAGCCGCCGGGGCGTTGCCGGCACCGCCACCAGGTTGCCCAGCTCATCCCGCACCTGCCGACCGGCGGCCGGCGGGACCTGCAAAAGCAGCAGCAGGAACACCAGCAGGACGGCAACACGGCGGCCGGAATGCGCTCGCGGGCTCACCCCGCCGGTCACCGGTGCGCCGCCAGCCGGTGCAGCACCGTCAGCCCGGCACAGAACTGGCCGGGGAAAACGGCATGCAGCCGCCCGAGAACGCCGCGGCAGAGAAACGGTCCCAGGCCGGCAACCCCGAATTCCTTCAACCGGTAGAGCAGGTAGTCCAACTGCAGGAACCTGTCCGGCTCGGCGCACAGGGAAACAAAATGACAATAGCCTCTCTTTTGCCGGGCCCGGCGGACGGCCGCCGCCGCCAGCTGCGCCAGGGTGGCCGACAGCAACAGCTCGCCGCCGCATTCTGCCACCAGGGGTCCCGGCTCGGCAGCCGGCTCCGCCGCCAGGGCCTGCTTCAGCCGTTCGTAATCCGGTTTGGCGACAATAACTGCCGCCAGGCCCCGCTGCCCGGCATAGTCATCGCAACCGCCCTCCAGGGGGAGGAAAAAAGCGATGTCATTCCAGTACTTGGACGATTCCACCGGCAGCAGGCGCAATTCACCGGCAACTTCCCGGGACTGCAAAACCACCCGCCGGCCGGCCGGCCAGCATTCCCCCGCCAACTGCTGCAGCAACTGCCGTCCTGAGGTCGCCAGCTCCAGAGCCCGGGAAGCGGCCGGCAGGGTCAGGAGCAGCTCTTCACCCTTGAGCTCGGCGGCCAGCAGGTAGTCGAGGGCCTTGCCCAGCAGCGGCGCCCGCAAGTTGACCAGGTTGACGAAATCGGCCAGCACCGGCATCAGAACTCGATCCCCCGCTGGGCGGTGATCCCCCGCTGGTAGGGGTGCTTGATTTCCCGCATCTCGGTCACCAGGTCGGCGATCTCGATGATCTCCGGCTTGGCATCCCGGCCGGTGAGGATAACGTGCACCGTCGACGGCTTCCGCCGCAGGACATCCACCACCCGGGCCACCGGCAGCAGCCGGTAGGAAATAGCGTAGTTGATTTCGTCGCAGATCACCAGGTCGTACTCCCCGGACATGATCGCCTCGGCGCAGCGTTCCCAGGTGGCGGCGGCCAGGCTGACATCGGCCGCTTCCGGCTCCGCCGCCCCCAGTTTGACGAAACCCTTGCCCATGGGTTCGATGGTGAAGTTGTCGAACTTTTTGGCCGCTTCCAACTCGCCGTACTTCCAGGAACCCTTGATGAACTGGATCATAATGATCCGGAAACCCTGGCCGGCGGCCCGGAAAGCGGTGCCGAGGGCCGCGGTGGTCTTGCCCTTGCCGTTGCCGGTATTAACGATAATCAAACCGTGACGTTTGGCCTTTGTCATTGTCGCTCGCCCCTTCACAAGGTTTTCCGCGGAGATTAAAACGGGGGTGGCGGTTTGTCAACCAAAATTGATGAACCCCCAAGAAAGCAGCCACGGCGCCGGCCGCGGCCCAAGACCGCGGCGGGTTGCGACCGCGGGCCCAGGAACGGCGGCAAAAGGCCAAAAAGAAAGGGGCCTACCCGGTGGCAAAAGCTTTTCGGGAATAGAGCAGAGGGGAACAGGGGTGAAAAATCATCAGCGCCGTCGGCAGCGGGTTCCGTTCACGGCAGAAGGTGAAGGGCGATTTCATCGGCCAGCAGCAGGCCCCGGTCCGTCAGCCGCAGGAAGGTTCCCCGGCGGGCCAGCAGACCGGCGGCCAGGAAGTCGGCCAGCCGCTCCAGGAGATCAGCCACCGGCTGCCGACCGTACTCCGCCGCCACCACGTCCAAGTCGATACCGCGGCGCAGCCGCAGACCCATAATGAAACGCTCGGCCAGGGAAGACTCAAAGGGAATGAGATCGACCACCGCCGGCGGCGGCAGCGGCCGGGGATCTCCCGGGCCGAACCGCCGCAGGTAGCGGCCGACGTCGTTTTCCCATACTTGGCGGCAGGCCCACCGTTGCCGGTCGGTTCCCAGGCGGCGGGACGACCAGGCACCGGCCCCCAGCCCCCAGTAGTCCCGGAGCTGCCAGTAGGCCAGGTTGTGGTGCGCCTGATAGCCGGGCCGGGCGAAATTGGCAACCTCGTAGTGCTCGTAGCCTTTCGCCGTCAGCCCGGCAATCACCTCGGTCATGAAAAGGGCCTGCTTTTCGGGGGAAAGGGCGGTGATCTCACCGCGCTCCACCCGGCGGGCCAGGGGCGTGCCGGGTTCAAGGCTGAGACAGTAGGCGGAGATGTGCTCCGGCTCCAGGGCGGTGACGGCCTCCAGGTCGGCCCGCAGCCCGGCCGGCGTCTGCCCCGGGTAGGCATAGATCAGGTCCAGGCTGAGATTGCTCACCCCGCCGCGGCGCAGCCTGGCCACCGTTTCCCGGCTGTCGGCCGCCGTGTGCCGGCGGCCCAGGAGCCGCAGGCCGGCGTCGGCAAAGGTCTGCACCCCGAGGCTGAAGCGGTTAATCCCCAAGGCGAGAAAATCCCTGATCCCGGCCGTTGTCAGGGTGGCGGGGTTGGCCTCCAGGGTGACCTCCGTCACCGCCTCCAGATTGAAATCGCCGGCCAGGACGGCCAGCAGGGACTGGTAAAAGCGCGGCGGCAGCAGGGACGGCGTGCCGCCGCCGAAATAGATGGTGGTCAGCGGCCGCCCGCGCCAGGAAGGCAGTTCCAGGCGGTATTGACGCAAAACCGCTTCCAGATAGGCTCGCTCTGGAAGCGGTTCACTTACGGAAGAAACAAAAGCGCAATAGGCGCAGCGGGACCGGCAGAAGGGAAGATGAACATAAAGGGAAAAGGCCCGCCCGGGCCGCCAACAACTATTTCTCCCCGGAGACACTGAGGGCGACTTCATAACCCAGGCGGCGGGAGATGTCGTCGGCCGCCCGTTTCACCGCCGGGGCAATCTCGTCGTTGATGCGCGACTCGCTCATGCGGAACGAGGGCCCGGAAACGCTGATCCCGGCCACCACCCGCTTGGTGTAGTCCCGGATGGGAGCGCCAACGCACTTGACATCGAGATCATATTCCTCGTTGTCAACCGCGTAGCCGAGCTGGCGTACTTTCTCCAGCTCCTCCATCAACTCCTCCTTGCTGCGGATGGAGTTTTCCGTGCAGGCCCGCCAGTCCTTGGCCGCCGGCAGGGTTTTTTCCAGCTCCCCCAGGTTCATGAAAGCGACCTGGGCCTTGCCGATGGCCGAACACCATACCGGCAGCTGGGAGCCGACCCGGGAAACCACCCGCACCGCCTGGTCGGCTTCCACCACGTCCAGGTACACCACGTTGTAACTGCGGATCACGCCGACATAGACGTTTTCCCGCAGCTCGGCGCACAGGCGCTCCATGATCGGCCGGGCCTGGCGCAGCACCCCCATCTGCTTGATGAACGTCTGGCCCAGCTCAAGGCTCTTGATGCCCAGCCGGTAGTTTTCCGTCGCCTTGTTCTGCTCGATGTAGCCTTTTTCCTCCAGGGTGGCCAGGAGGCGGAAAACATTGTTCTTGTGTAATTTCAACCGCTTGCTGAGTTCGGTAACCCCAAG
>JAFDMG010000196.1 GCA_019306045.1 Deltaproteobacteria bacterium
CAAAAAAAACGGCGGGTCGAGGCAACCCGCCGCCGGCAAGCGCTAATATCCCGTCTCAAGGCGAGGTACAGCCGGACTGGACGGTAACGGCGTAGGCGTTGTACCGGAGCACCCCCTCCAGCAGGTAGCCGCAGTAGACGTAAAAGTTCAGGCCGGGGTAGGCGGAAAAATCGAGCGGCCTGGCCAGCAAATCGATGGTGGTGGCCGCCGCCAGCACCTGGCTTTTCCCCGGCAGGTTGAAACCGAGGCCGGCGGCCGGCAGGTAGAGGTACATGAACAGCTGGGCCGGCCGGCCCACGTCGGCGGCCGGCACCGCCAGGGTCGGCCGGATGACGACCCCGGCGCAGGCCCCCACCGCCACCGGCGCCGCCGTGGGATCAACCAGGCTGTCCGGCTGAAAATCGACCGGCGCCAGGGCCGCCGCCGGAGCGGCGTTGGCCGCCGCGGCCGGGGGCAGGTCGGCGGGGTCGTCGCTGAGGCGCAGGACGGTGTCGGCCAAAGCAAAGTTATGGTCCCGATCCTTGACCACGATGCGGATGCCCAGGTCGGCCGGCAGGGAATAATGCCGGTACCAGCTGTTCCAGCCCTCCGGGCCGCGGTCGCCCTTGCGGGTGGCAATGCGGTCGAAAGTATAGATGCCGTCGCCGGCCACCTGGTCGCCGTGGGTGCCGTCGTCGTAGAGCCGGGTGCTGCCGGCATCACCGGTGGGAAAAGCCAGGGGCTCCCGGCCCATGGGCCACGGCGTGGTCTCCTGGCCCGCCACCAGGGGCAGCAGCCGCACCCAGTCGAGGTTGCCGAGCCCCTGGGGGTCGCTGACCCGCACCCGCACCGCCACCGTGCTTCCCTCCCGGTCAAGCAGCACCGGGGCGCTGAAGGCAATGGCCTCGACCCGGGGGGCGCGGTCGTCGCCGTCGGGACGGGTGTCGATGCGGTACAGGCCGGCGGCCGCGTCCTCGACCTGGCTGCCGTCGTAAGTGTAAAAATAGTAGCGGTCGTCCGCGGTCAGGTTGCTGGTCGGGCTGACATGCCCGGGCAGGTAGTAAGACCAGGTATCCCGGGCACTGCCGGCCTCGAGATCCAGCAGGGTCTGGTAATAGGCGCCGCGGTCGCCGTATTCGCCGTTGACCAGGGCATAGCGGCCGCTCCGGGACAGGTGGGCGCTGAAGCCGTTCAGCCCGCTGGTCCAGGCCACCACCCGGGCGGTTTGCCGGCCGACGTCAACCAGGGCCAATTCCTGGGGACCGCCTTTCTCGTGCCGGTAGCGGTAAATCACTTGCCGCCCCTCGGCGTCGGCAATGCCCCGCTGGTCGCCGGCGGCAATCCAGTAATGTTCGCCGCCCAGAAGAGTATGGCCGCCGCCGTCGGTGGCATAAAAGCCGGTGTGCCGGTCACTGCCGTCGGTCTGCCAGTAGTCGCTGTTCCAGGCAAAAAAGGCCCGGCCGCTCCGGGCCGCGATGCCCAGGAGGGAAAACAGGTTCAAATTGCCGCATTCCGACTGGCAGGAAAGGTCGTCGATATCGAAATACCAGTTGAGCGGACCGCCGGTGGCGGCGGCAAACAGGCCCCGGCGAGATTTTTTCAAGGTCTCGTCCCAACCGGCATTGTACTTGTCCAGGTAGACCCGGTCGCCGTCGGCGTCGATGCGGAAATGCCAGCCGCTGCCCAGGGGAGAAAACTTCCGGTTCACGGCCAGGCCGGTGGTCGCCGACGGGACATCATAGACATACAGGTATTCATCGCCGTAATAGCCTCCCGCCACCACGGCGCGAAAGAAAACTTTGGAACCGTCGTCGTTGACCAGCAAATTGCGCCAGCCCGACCAGCGGCTGGTGATCGTTGCCGGCAGCATGCCGACCAGATCCTGGAGACCGGAGCCGTCGGGACGCACCAGGAAGGGCCGCGCTTCGGCCGGCTGGCAAAATTCGCAGGCGGCGGTAAACAGGACGGCGCGGCCATCGGCGCTGACCTGGACCCCGCCGAAGCGGTAATCAGCGGCGGGCTTGGAACTCCAGGCGATATCGCCGCGCCCCAGGATTTTGCTCACCGCCTCCCGGTGGGCAATTTCCGCCTCCCACCACCCGCACCAGCACACTGTCGGCAAGGAGCAAAATGCCAACATGATCAACAGTAAATAAACGACTGCTTTAATCCTGTCCATAGCCACCTCCCCCGGCAAAGATTGGAAAAAATTATTCCGCTGGCCGCTGTTTTTCACTCGCCAGCCGCCGCTAAAGTCATTTCCAGGAAAAACAAAAAAGTGAATAAGGTAAAACCGGCAACTGCGTGGCCGCAACCGCACGGAAGACAAGCGAATTTCTGCCTCGGGGGGACCGGATAAGCGTCCAATGAGGATAGAGATGTTTAAGTATAACTTAAATTATCGAATTTAGCAAATTAGCCGCCAGCGGCAAGTCGGCAAAACCGCCGCCCGAGCAGCGCAAGTCAACCCGAACGACGCCGGCTAAAAAAGATCGCAGTCGCCCATGGTATAGAAAAAGTGCTCCCGGACCCAGTCCCAGGGCAGATCCTGGTGGAAGCTCCTGCCCGTGGGGACGGCGCCGATGTCGTCCTCCAGGGGCTCGACCCGGGTAAAAAGGCGAAAATAACGCTCCGGCAGCCAGAGGGAGACCGGCGAGCCGCTTTCGGCAATGAACTGCCCCAGCAGGCGGTTGATCTCCCCGTAGCCGAAAAAGTCCAGCAAACGGTAACCATCGCCGTGGGGCTGCAGGCAGGCCAGGGCCAGCAGCCGCCCCCGAAAAGGACTTTTGAGACCGATGATAGTGTAGGAACGGGGGGCGTCGCCGTAACGCCACTGCAGGTAGGCGGTGTTTTTGTAAAGACACAGCCGGTGGGCCGCCAGGTCGGCCCGGTGCAGTTTGACCACGGCGGCCGCGATATCCGCCAAATCCGCTTTTGTCAGCTGTAGCAGGCGGCGGCCGAAATTACGCCGGGGTGCCGGCAGCGGCAGCCGGACATTGATATAGGGCTGGACTTTACGGTACTTGAGCAGCAGCGCCCCAAGGCGGAAGTGGCGCGGTCCAGGGAAGCCGTACAGGTAGACGTCCCGCCCTTCGCCGGTGTAGGTATCGAAAAAGGTCTGGGTGGTATGGGCGAAAAGGCCCATTTTCCTGGTGGTCAACAGGGCCCGGTAAGCCTTTTTCGACATGCAGTCCACCAGCTGGGCCGTCTGCAAAATCTCCCCCCGGCAGTACAGCGGCGCCGGGATGGCGGCACACTGGGCCACCAGCTCCCCGGACTCGTGCTCGCACAACATGACCTGGGTGCCGAACGGGTTGCGGCGAAATTCCCACTCCCAGACCTCGGGATCTTTCTCGTGGCCGAAAACCTCGGCGAACAGGGCCAGGATCTGCTCCCGGTCGCCGTCACGGTAGGGCCGCAGCCGGAAACGGCCAAGCACGGTATCCAGTTCTATCATCTTCATTTGCCGTCATCCCCCCCGCCAAGCCGCCCGCTAACGGCCGAAATTCCCCGTCCTGGCAGGCACAAACGCCGCCGACCGGACCTTTAGCAAACCTTCAACCA
>JAFDMG010000197.1 GCA_019306045.1 Deltaproteobacteria bacterium
ACTGGGAAGCGGCTTCCGGATTGCCATGCAGGACCTGGAAATCCGCGGCGCCGGCAACCTGCTGGGAAAGAAGCAGTCGGGACACATCAGCGCCATCGGTTACGAACTTTACCAGGAGATGCTGGCCGACGCCGTCGCCGCCCGCCAGGGACAGCCGGCGGCCCGGCGGCCGGAGCCAGAGGTCAAAATCAAGACCCCGGCCTACATTCCGCCGGCCTACATCGGCGACACCGCCGTCCGGCTGCAGACCTACAAACGGATCGCCGCCGCCAACGACGAGGAAAGCCTTTACGAACTGCTGGACGAACTGCTGGACCGTTTCGGCGTCCTGCCGCCGGAGGTCGAGGAGCTGGGCCGCCAGCGACGACTGAAGCTGCTGCTGCAGGCTTACGGCATCCGTTTTTTCGAGGCCACCGACAAGCGCATCTGCTTCACTTTCGGTCCGGAACAGCTGCCGCGGACGGAAGCCATCCTGGCCCTGGTCACCGGCGAACCCGAGCGCTACCGGCTGACCCCGGACAACTCCCTGGCCTGTTATCCGCCCCTGCCAACGGCCGCGGAACTGCTGGACTGGACCCGAAACCTGTTGCAAAAAATCTTTTGATCTGCTAGTTTGCGGCAAATTTCAATTTCTACCGCAGGATGGTCTTGTTCGCCGGAATTCCCGGTTCGCCGCCCGCTGAGCTGGTTCCAGCACCCCTGTTCGACCAAACTTTTCCGGTAATTTTCCCAGGCGCCGACAATTCCCCGGTCCAGACAAGCAGTACCGGCTTGCAGGCGGTGCCGGCTGCTGTCACCGGGAGCGGGAAACACCGCCCGGCCGGCCGGCGCCGGTGAACACCATCCCCAGTCCAAGGAGAAAAAATCATGACTAAGAAAACTATCCGGCCCGGCGGCCGGCAGCTCGTTCACCTTTTGCCGGTTCTGCTCCTTTGCCTCGTTCTCGGCCTGGCCACGGCCAATGCCGGCCAGGAGAAGAAAGGCCCGGACACGGTGCTGGCCACCATCGGCACGGAAAAAATCACCGTCAAGGATTTCGATGCCGAACTGGCCAAGCTGCCGCCCCAGTACAAGCAGATGGCCAACGACCCGGAGATCAGGAAAGAGTTTCTCAACACCCTGGTAACCCGGAACCTCCTCTACCAGGAGGGCATGCAGCAGAAAATGCTCCAGCAGCCGGAGGTCCAGGAAAAAATCGCCGATTTCACCAAGAAGGTCGTGGTGGCCGCCCTGCTGGACAAGGAAGTCAACGACAAGGTCAAAAATATTTCCGACCAGGAACTGCAGCAATACTACGACGAGCACAAAAGCGAATTCCAGCAGCCGAAACAGGTCCGGGCCCGCCACATCCTGCTGAAAGACCAGAAAACCGCCGAGCAGGTGCTGGCCAAGCTGAAAAAAGGGGAGGATTTTGCCAAACTGGCCAAGGAGGACTCCACCTGCCCGAGCAAGGCCCGGGGCGGGGAACTGGGTTTCTTCACCCGCCAGCAGATGGTCAAGGAATTCTCCGACGCCGCTTTTGCCCTCAAACCCGGGGAGATCAGCCCGGTGGTCAAAACCCAGTTCGGCTACCACATTATCCAGGTGGAGGAGGTCAAGGAAGGCCGCCAGCAGTCTTTCGACGAGGTCAAGGACCGGCTGCGGGAAAAGATCACCGCTGAAAAGAAAAACAAGTTTTTCAACGATTACGTGGCGGCGCTGAAAAAGCAGATCAAGGTTCAGACCTACCCTGAACGCCTGTAAACCGGGGAGATTGATACCGGCCGGAATCAAGCCGATGACTGCCAGCAGATTTTATTCACCACCTCGCCGCCTGCCATTCCTGCCGGTCTGGGGGCTGTTGCTCCTGTTGGCCGTTGCCGGCTGCCGGGGCAACCGGGACGTGGTGGCCACCGTCGGCAGCCAGCAGATCACCAGAACCGAGCTCGACGCCCTGCGGAAAAATTACCAGGCCGCCTTCGCCCACGCGGCTCCCCTGGCGAAGACGGCCGTCGCCGACCTCGAGAACCTGCTGCTGAGCGAGAGAATTGAGCAACTGCTGCTGATCCAGGAAGGACGCAGAAGGGGGTTGACGGTCAAGGACAGCCACGACCAGACAGCCTTTTTGCGCGCGACCCTGAGCGCTCTCGGACGGGAGGTGGCTTACCCTTCCTACCAGGAGGCCCTTTCCTACTACCGGCAGCACCCGCGGGAGTTCACCGTTCCCCGACGCTACCAGGTAACCCACCTGCTGCTGGGCACCGAACACCAGGCCTGGGAGATCAGGGAAAAGATCGCCGGGGGGAAAATGACCATGGCGGCCGCGGCCCGGCGCTTCTCCCGCGGCGCGGCGGCTTCCCGGGGCGGGCGGCTGTTGCCCATGAGCCTGGAGGACTTTCTGCCGGAAATCAGCAAGGTCCTGGCCCGGCTGGCGGTCGGCCAGCTGAGCCAGGTCATTCACAGCCCTTACGGCTACCACCTGGTCCGGCTGGAAAAAAGTCTGCCGGCCGGCACCCTGCCTTTCGAGCAGGTGGAAAACCAGATCAAGGATGAACTCTATTGCCAAGCCCTCCGGCGGCATCTGCAGGAATGGTTGACGGCAGCCAAAAAGCAGGCTAAAATTACCGTCAACCTGCCGGCCGCCGGCCAGGCAGCAACCAGAAGCAACTGATCGAGATGAAAGGGATGAAAAACTTGTCAATGGCAGGAACGCCCGGAAGCAAAGCAACCTCCGCCGGGAAAAAATGGCTCATCCCGGCCCTTTTTTTCCTGCTGGCGGCCGGGTTGATCATCGGCCGGCCGGCGGCCGCCCAGGTCGTCGACCGCCTGCTGGTGATCGTCGGCAACCAGGTGGTCACCAGCCGCGACCTGCAGCAGGCCATCAACCTCAACCTGGACCGGCGGCAACTGGCCGCCCTGACTCCTGAACAACGGGAAGAGATCAAAAAGAAACAGCTGCAGAAACTGGTTGACAACCTGCTGCTGGCCCACAAGGCCGCCCAGCTGGACATTGCCGTCAGCGACGAAGAGATTGAACGGACCATCGAAGGGGTGCGCCGGCAGAACGGCATGAGCGCCGATGATCTCAAGAAAGTCCTGGCCCAGCAGGGCATGACTTACGAAGCCTACCGGGCCAAGCTGAGCATGGACATGCAGCGCACCAAGCTGATCAACCGGGAGATCAAGCCGCACATCATCATCAGCGAAGAGGAAATTCTCGCCTACGCCAAAGAACATCAGCTTTTTAAGCCGGCCCGGGAGGAAGTCACCCTGGCCCAGATCCTGCTGCCGGCCGCCAAAACCCCATCGGAAAAGAAGAAGCTGGCAGCCACCATCGCCGAGATTAAAAAGCGCTTCGCCGCCGGGGAACCGTTTGCCAAGCTGGCCCGGGAGTATTCAACCGGACCGGCGGCCGACAAGGGCGGCCAGCTGGGGACTTTCACCCCGGGAGACTTGATCCCGGAAATTGAAAAAGTGGTCTTCGATCCCCAACAGCCGGTCAACGAGCTGGTCGGCCCGGTGCAGACCTGCATGGGCGAGCATCTTTTCCTGATCCT